>DATMFX010000255.1:0-11641 GCA_035555995.1 Hyphomicrobiales bacterium
GATTCCGCCGGCCGCCGCGAAGCGCTGCTGGACCTGTTGCGCCGGGTGAACATAGAACCGCGCGTGGTGACCGGCTGGCAGCAGTTCCTGCAGGAAGCGCCGATGCTCGCCATCACCGTGTCGCCGCTCGAATCGGGCCTCTGGCTGCACCAGAACGCGCTGGTGGCCATCACCGAAAACCAACTCTTCATCCATCACGTCAGCCAGCAGCGGCGGCGCGGCAAGTTCCAGGACCAGAGCGAATTCATCTTCAAGAGCCTCACCGAGCTCAACCCCGGCTCGCCCGTGGTGCATCTGGATCATGGCGTGGGCCGCTACCTGGGGCTGGACAGTTTCGAAGTCGAGGGCCAGCTCACCGAATTCCTGATGCTGGAATATCTGGAAGGCGCCAAGCTCTACGTGCCGGTGTCGAGCCTGCACCTGATCAGCCGCTACAGCGGCGGCGATCCGGAAACGGCGCCGCTGCACCGCCTCGGCAGCGATCAATGGCAGAAAGCCAAGCGCAAGGCGCAGGAAAAGATCATCGACGTGGCGGCGGAACTGCTGGAGCTGCGCGCTCGCCGCGAAGCGCAGAAAGGCCAGAGCTTCACGCTGCCGCAGGCCGACTACCAACTGTTCGCCAACGCCTTTCCCTTCGAGGAAACCGAGGATCAGCGCAACGCCATCATGGCGGTGATCGCCGACATGCAGGCGCCGCGCCCCATGGACCGCCTGGTATGCGGCGACGTCGGCTTCGGCAAGACCGAAGTGGCATTGCGTGCCACCTTCGTGGCCATAAGCAACCAGCGGCAGGTGGCGGTGCTGGTGCCCACCACGCTGCTGGCGCAACAGCACTACGAAACCTTTCGCGACCGCTTTGCCGACTGGCCGGTGAATATCGCGCTGCTGTCGCGCTTCGTCGCCGGCAAGCAGCAGGATCAGACACTCGAGCAACTGCAGCAAGGCAAGGTGGACATCGTGATCGGCACCCACAAGCTGTTGCAGGCCGACATCCGCTACAAGGCGCTTGGCCTCTTGGTCATCGACGAGGAACACCGCTTCGGCGTGCGCCAGAAAGACCGCCTGCTGCAGTACAAGGCCAGCGTCGACATCCTCACGCTCACCGCCACGCCGATTCCGCGTACGCTCAATCTGGCCATGAGCGAAATGCGCGACCTTTCCATCATCGCCACACCGCCGGCACGGCGCCTGTCGGTGAAGACCTTCATCCGCCAATCCAGCGACACGCTGGTCAAGGAAGCGATTCACCGCGAACTGTTGCGCGGCGGGCAGGTGTTCTTCCTGCACAACGAAGTCAAGTCCATCGACAAGCGCGCCGAGGAAGTCGCCAAGCTGGTGCCCCAGGCGCGCGTGGCGGTGGGCCACGGCCAGCTGCGCGAAAGCGAACTGGAACGGGTGATGTCGGATTTCTACCACAAGCGGCACAACGTGCTGGTGTGCTCCACCATCATCGAAACCGGTATCGACATTCCAAGCGCCAACACCATCATCATCGATCGCGCCGACACCTTCGGCCTCGCCCAGCTGCATCAGCTGCGTGGGCGCGTGGGCCGCTCGCATCACCAGGCCTATGCCTACCTGCTCACGCCACATCCCAAGGCAATGACCGCCGATGCCGGCAAGCGGCTCGAGGCCATCGGCGCCGCCGACACGCTTGGCGCCGGCTTCATGCTGGCGAGCCACGACATGGAAATTCGCGGCGCCGGCGAGCTGCTGGGCGAGGAACAGAGCGGCCATATCCACGGCATCGGCTTTTCGCTGTACAGCGAAATGCTGAGCGAAACCGTCAAGCTGCTGAAGGAAGGCAAGACGCCGAGCCTGGATTTCAGCCAGCAATCGGGCGTGGAGGTCAACCTGCGCATTCCGGCGCTGTTGCCCGACACCTATCTGCCGGACGTGCACGGGCGCCTGTTGATGTACAAGCGCATCGCCAATGCCAGGGATGAAGAAGAGCTGCGCGAACTGAAGGTGGAACTGATCGACCGCTTCGGGTTGCTGCCCGAAGCCGCCCAGCATCTCTTTACCGTCACCAGGCTCAAGCAGCGTGCCGAAGCGCTCGGCATCGCCAAGGTGGAAGCCAATCCGCTGGGCTGCAAGCTGCGCTTCGCCGCCCAACCCCGCGTCGATCCCTACATTCTGGTGACCCTGGTACAGAAACAGCCCGCCCGCTATGCCCTGAGCGGCGGCAGTGAACTGCGTCTCAAACAGGAAACAAGGCTTCCCGCCGAGCGCATAGTGATGGTAGAAACGCTGCTGGACCGACTTGCTCCAGACGATTCCGCCAAGCCACGATGATCAAACGCGCATTTGCCTTCCTCTCCCCTCTACCGCTTTGCGGCGTACTGCTGTGCACGACGCTGCAGGCGCAGGAACTCAGCGCCGACGGTAGACGCTGGGTGGAAGTGGAAGTGCTGGTGTTCCGCTCCCTTGCCGTGGGTGCCGGCGAAGTGGCGAATCCCGGCAGATTGGCGTTGAACTGGCCGGTGGGCATGCGTGCGCTCGACAGCCTGGACTCGAGTTACGCCTATCCTTTCCCCGCCGATCTACCGCCCACCGTGGCCTTTGCCGCGCCGCAGGGTTCGCCCTTCTCCACCGCGCCGGCGCCCGGAGCATTCGAAGCGGAAGAACCCGGGCCGTTGCTGGATTTCACCGTGCCCTACGCGCCGGCGCTGCCAGACGGCTTCAAAGTGCTCGACTATGCACACGATCCCTACATTGCGCTGGATCAGCGCGATTGGCAGCTGAGCGGTGTCGCCCGCAACCTGCAGGGATCGTCCGAATACGACGTGTTGTGGCACCAGGGGTGGCGTCAACCGCTGCTGCCACGCGCCCAGGTGGCGGCGATCGCGGTGCAGGGTGGCGTGGAGGCGGATACCCACACGGCCTTGGAAGGCAATCTGCGCTTGAGCGTGGGCAGCGGTGTGCAGGCCAACGTGGATGCGAATCTGTGGTTCAGCGAATTCGGTCAACCCGCGGCCGGCGAGGAAACGGAATGGACCTTGCCGCCACTGCCGCAGGTGCTGGAACAGTTGGTGGCGGTACCAAGCGCGCCGCCGGCCCTTAACGCGCCGCCACGACGCGACGGCCCCATTCCGCTTGACGCCAACAGCGTGCAGGCGGTGGCGCCGCCGCCCGCCATCGCCCGTATCTGGCAATTGCGGGAAAGCCGCGATGTGAATCCGAGCCAGCTCTACTACCTCGATCATCCCCGCCTTGGCGTGCTGCTCGAAGTACGGCCCTACGTTCTGCCTGAACTGTTCGTTCCGGAAAGCACCGACGACTTCTGACGCGGCGGAAAATTCCGCCCGCCTCAGCCATTCAATCCGCCGCGAGTGCCGGCAGCAGTTTGCGCAACAATGCCTCGATACGATCCCGCGCCTGTTCCACGCACGCATGCATGGCGCCGATGTCGAGGTTGGCGCCCGGCAGGCCGGCGGCACGGTTGACGACCAGTGCCAGGCTGCAATACGGCAGGTTCAACTCGCGCGCCAGGATTGCCTCCGGCATGGCGGTCATGCCCACCATGTCGCAGCCGTCGCGCTGCAACCGGCGGATCTCCGCGGCGGTTTCCAGGCGCGGCCCCTGCGTGCAGCCGTAGGTGCCCTGCGCCACCAGCGGCAACGCAGCGGCCTGCGCCGCTTCCATGACCCGCGCGCGCAAGGCCGCGCTGTAGGGTTCGCTGAAATCGAGCGCGGGAATTCCCGTGCGTCTGTCGGTCGGATCGTAATAGGTATTGGCGCGCCCCCAGGTGTAGTCGATCACCTGGTCGGGCAGGCACAGCATTCCCGGCTGCAGCGATTCATGGATGCCGCCCACCGTGTTGAGCGAGACCACGCAGCGCGCGCCGCCCTGGCGCAGCGCCCACACGATGGCGCGGTAATTGATCTGATGCGGCGCCAGATGCTGTTGCTGGCCATGGCGCGGCACGAACAGGAACGGCGTGGAATGGTCGGCGTAGTACTGCAGGTTGATCGCTTCTCCCTGGTAGGGAGTGGGCACGGTGACGGTCTGCGGTTCGCCGCAGCCGCGCAAGGCATGGAGGCTGCTGCCCCCGATCAGGGCGGGCAGCGAAAGCGTGGAGGATTTGGCGGGCTGATTATTATTTGTAGTAGGCATTTTCCTGATCGCTGTGGTCGGTTACATCATGTACCGCTGTCAGCTCAGGAAAATGACGCAGCAAGGTGGATTCCACCCCTTGCTTGAGCGTTACATCGGCCTGGCCGCAGCCCTGGCAGCCACCGCCGAAGCGTAATACGGCAATCTTGTCCGGCGTTACCGTCTCCAACGAAATGTTCCCGCCGTGCTGCGCCAGTGCCGGATTGATTTCGTTGTACAGAACGTAGTTGATGCGATCCTCGAGCGAGCTGTCCGGCCCGATCTTGGGCATGCGCGAATTGGGTGCACGGATGGTGAGCTGCCCGCCCATGCTGTCTTTTGCGAAATCCACGATCGCTTCTTCGAGATAGGGTTTGCTCTTCTTCTCGATGTACGCGGTGAAGCCGTCGTATGGATGGGATTCGTCGTCCGCTTCCTGTTCGCCGGGACGGCAGAATGCAATGCAGGTTTCGGCTTTCGGCGTGCCTCCGTCGAGTACGAAAACGCGGATGCCGATCCCTTCGCAATTCTGCTTCGCCAGCAGATCGAGCAGGTAAGCTTGACCGGATTCAGTGATTTCTATCATCGGAATTTCCCGTGGAGTTAGCGGCGAAAACGAGCCGCATCGTTACCGTGTTATGAGGGCGCCGGGGTAGAATACAAGCGATCCGATAACACCACAGAGCGACGGGCATTGTGAATCAGCATCAGCAAGAAAGCAAAGCGCCTGCATCTGAACAGAAGATGCCATTCTGGCGCGTGGTATTGAGTGTAATGCAAGCCAGTTTCGGCGTGCAGAGCAACAAGAACCGCGAACGGGATTTCGGCCAGGGCAGCCTGGTGCCTTTCATCGTCGCGGCACTGATTTTCACCGCGGTGTTCGTGACTACCCTGCTGCTGATCGTACGCTGGGTATTGAGTTGAGCTTCTGTCGCCTGGCGCCTTTTTACCACGGCGCTTTTAACGTGGCGACTGAAGCACAGGCCCGCATGGCTGTGCTTCGCGCTCGTTGCCTGTGCCAATACGAATGAGTGCGGCGGTTCAGTGCTGGCTGACGAAGAAAATGGCCGCGCTCACCGCAATGGCGATGGCACAGAAAGCGGCAATCGTATCCGCCCTGCTGTCCGCCGGATCGGGTTCCTGTGAAGGCTGTTCCTGGTGCTCGTGCTGTTCGTGATGGCTCATGGCATGGTTCCTGGTAATGGATATGGTAAGCGGCCTTCGGCATACGGCCCTTGAAAAGTGGCCCGGTGGCCCGGATTTCGGTGGGCAATTGTAATGAGTCGGCCAGGATTGCGCCAGCCGCCACGGCGGCGTCGCCCTCCCCGCATGACAGAATTTTAGATTTTATTTTTCTCCGCAGTTTTTGAAGCAAGCCTTATGTATCGCTACGACCAATATGACCACCAGATGCTGCAGGATCGCATCGAACAATTCCGTGACCAGACGCGCCGTTTCCTGGCGGGTGAGCTGGAGAGCAGCCAATTCCTGCCGCTGCGTCTGCAAAACGGCCTTTACATCCAGCGCCTGGCGCCGATGCTGCGCGTGTGCATTCCCTACGGTTGCCTGTCGAGCCGGCAGCTGCGCAAGGTGGCCGCCATCTCCCGCAAGTACGACAAGGGCTACGCGCATTTCTCCACACGCCAGAACGTTCAGTTCAACTGGCCGCAATTGCCGGAAGTGCCGGAAATACTGGCGGAACTGGCCGAGGTGGAAATGCATGCCATCCAGACCAGCGGCAACTGCATCCGCAACACCACCACCGATCAGTTTGCCGGCGTGGCGCCGGACCAGATCGACGACAGCCGCCCCTGGTGCGAGCTCATCCGGCAATGGTCCACGTTCCATCCCGAATTCCTGTATCTGCCGCGCAAGTTCAAGATCGCCGTGTGCGGCACCGAACGCGACCAGGCCGCCACGCTGGTGCACGACATCGGCCTGTACCTGAAAAAGGATGAGAACGGCGAGCTTGGCTTCCAGGTGCTGGTGGGCGGCGGCCTCGGCCGTACGCCGATGATTGGTCAAGTGATCCGCGAATTCCTGCCCTGGCGCCACCTGCTCACTTATCTCAATTCCATCGTGCGCCTGTACAACCAGGAAGGCCGCCGCGACAACAAATACAAGGCGCGCATCAAGATCCTGGTGAAGGACATGGGCATCGACCAGTACCGCGAAAGGGTCGAGCTCGACTGGCAGCACGGCAAGGACGGCCCCGGCACGCTCACCAGCGAGGAAGTGGAACGCTGCAAGCGGTATTTCGTCGATCCGCCCTATGAAACGCTGGAAGACAGCGATGCCGACGTGGAAAACCTGCTGCGCAGCGACGTGCTGTTCACGCAATGGATGGAGCGCAACGTCAACGCCCACAAGCAGAGCGGTTATCGCATCGTCACGCTGTGCCTGAAAGCCGCCGGCTCGCCGCCGGGCGACCTCAGCGCCGAACAGATGGAATTCGTGGCCGACCTGGCCGACCGCTTCGGCTTCGGCGAACTGCGCGTGAGCCGCGAACAGAATCTGGTGCTCACCGACGTGCGCCTGCGTGATCTGCCGGCGCTGCACGCCGCGCTCAAGCAGCAGCATCTGGCCACGCCGTACGTGGGCCTGCTCAACGACATCATCTGCTGCCCCGGCGGCGACTACTGCTCGCTGGCAAACGCCAAGTCGATTCCGATCGCCGAAGCCATTCAGCGCCGCTTCGACGATTTCGAAGTGCAGCATAACATCGGCGAAATCAGCCTGAACATTTCCGGCTGCATGAACGCCTGTGGCCATCACCACGTGGGCAACATCGGCATTCTCGGCGTGGACAAGAAAGGCGAGGAGTTCTACCAGATCGCCCTCGGCGGCGCCGCCAACCGGGAGGCAAGCCTCGGCAAGGTACTTGGCCCCTCCTTCGCCCAGGAGGAAATTCCGGACGTGGTGGACAAGATTCTGCAGGTGTACCTGCGCCGCCGCGAAGGCCGCGAACGTTTCATCGACACCTTCAACCGCATTGGCCTGGAGCCATTCAAGGAGCACGTGTATGCCCAGGCTGATTGATACCAATGGCCTGCCGGTGGTCAATCCCTGGCAGGTGGTTCCCAAGGACGCCACACTCGATACCGCCCTGGCACTCGACGGCGCCCTGCTCGTTCCCGCGGCACTGTGGAACGCGCACAAGGCGGAACTGCAGCAAAGCGGCCGCAAGCTCGGCGTGTGGCTGGACAGCGGCGAAAGCGCCGACCTGATCGTCGACGATCTGGCCACGCTGCCGCTGGTGGCCCTGAATTTTCCCGGCTTCATGGACGGCCGCTCCTACTCCACCGCGGCCATCCTGCGCACGCACCACAACTACCAGGGCGAACTGCGTGCCATCGGGGATGTGTTACGCGACCAATTGTTCTATCTGAAACGCTGCGGTTTCACCACCTTCGATCTGAAGGATACGGTGAAGCTGGAAGATGCCCAGAAAGCGTTGGGGGATTTCACCACCAATTACCAAAGCACCGTGGAAGAGCCGCTGCCGCTGTTTCTCCGGCGCTAAGACGCGCATCAGTAGCGTTTGGCTATTTTTATTGGCCCGCATCAATATCGTGGCGCCTCTGGTGTCCCTGTTGACCATCCAGGGGACGCTGCAAGCACATCCCTGTGCCGCTCTTTGATGGCCATCCCTGGCCATCAACGCCCCTGGATGGTCAACAGGGACACCAGAGGCTTTGCATCACACTTCAGTGCTACGCACGAAAAGGCAAAATCGAACTGAGGATTTCGTGCGTAACTTCGAAGCTTGGGACTCGCAGTCGCTTGGCCGGATAGGCTATTGGGGGACGTTGATGGCCAGGGATGGCCATCACCGAGCGCACAGGGATGTGCTTGTAGCGTGCCCCCAATAGCCTATCCGGCCAAGCGGCTGCAACAGACTCGATACGGACCACTAAAGCACTCCCCCGCTAAACAACAATACGGGCAAAGAACCACCTCACATCAAGAAAAAAACCGCTCCTTGTCCGCCCTATGTAACCACCTGCCAAGCCCCTTCTCGAAAGCCCGGCTCACACTCCCCTCGAACAAAGTCGACAACCGATCCGCCAACTTCTTCTTGTATTCCCAATTCACCGCAAACACATCATTCTCTTCCAAGCGCGACGTGATCCACTCATCACTCGTCCCCAGCGCATCCACCAGCCCCCGCTCCAACGCCTGCTGCCCCGTCCACACCTCACCGGTGGCCACGTTCGCCATATCCACGCCAGAGCGATATTGACCGATGAACGCCTTGAACAGCGCATGCATCTCGTCCACCTCCTCCTGCACCTTGTGCCGATCCCGCTCCGTGTTCTCGCCGAAGGTCGTCAGCGTGCGCTTGTATTCTCCCGCCGTGATCATCTCGAAATCGATCTTGTTGTCCTTGAGCAGACGATGCACGTTCGGCAGTTGCACCAGCACGCCGATCGATCCCACGTAGGCAAAAGGCGCCGCCACGATTTCGTCGCCCACGCAGGCCATCATGTAGCCCCCGCTCGCGGCTACCAGGTCCACGCAGATCGTCAGGCGCAATTCCGCTTTGCGCAGGCGTGTCAGTTGCGAGGCGGCGAGGCCGTAGGCATGGACCATGCCGCCGGGGCTTTCCAGTTTCAGCAGCACTTCGTCCTGCTGCGGGCGCGCCACGGCGATGATGCCGGTGACGCAGTGGCGCAGTTCCTCGACGGCGCTGGCACGGGTGTCGCCGTCGAAATCGAGCACGTATATGCGTTTGCGGGCGTCTTCTTCCGAGCTGACCGCCTTGCGCTTGGCCTTGCGTTCCTCCTTGTCCTTTTGCTTTTCCGCTTTCAGTTCCGCCTTGAGTATGTCTTCCTCGAGGATTTCATGGCGCAGGTCTTCCTTGATGCGGTCGTATTCGTCGTTGAGGCGGGTGACGGCGATGTTGCCTTCGTTCTTGCCGTGATGCCGCTGGCGTGCGGTGCCGACGGCGATGATGAAGATGAGGAAGCCGAACGCCAGCACCAGGGTGAGGGTCTTGGCCAGGAACAATCCGTAGTTGTAGAGAAATTCCACGTGTGTCACTCAGTCGAAAACGGCAATTTTGCCTTTGTGGGAATGGAAAGAGAAGCGCAGCCCGTCAGGAGTCCCGACCATCCGCTGTGCGTCGAGAACAAACCTCATGGTACAGAAACGTTCGTTTCCTCCGAGTCCAGCGCCAGCCACAGGCAATGATCGCTGCTGCTCTTGTTGATCTGCGCGAGCATGCGGCTGTGTTGTTCCAGTTCGTCGTTGGAGGCGCGCAGGATACGTAGCGGTGGACGCTCCAGGCTCAGCTTTCGTAGCTCGTCACCCTGCCCGCCTGCCTCGCTGCCGCTCTCGTAGCCCAGGTGCAGGGAAGATTGGCCGCCGGTCATCAGCAGGTACACGTCGGCCAGGATTTCCGCGTCCTTCAGGGCGCCGTGCAGTTCGCGGTGGCTGTTGTCGATCTCGTAGCGTTTGCACAGTGCGTCGAGATTGTTTTTCTGCCCCGGATGCTTCTTGCGCGCCAGCGCCAGGGAATCGATCACGCCGCAATGATCGGCCATGCAGCCGAACGTGACGCCCAGCTTGCGCAGTTCGTGGTCGAGGAAACCGATGTCGAACGGCGCGTTGTGGATGATCAGTTCCGCGCCCCTGACGAAATCCAGGAACGATTCGGCCACGGCGGCAAACAGCGGCTTGTCACGCAGGAATTCGTTGGTGATGCCGTGTACTTCCAATGCACCGGCGTCCACTTCGCGTTCAGGATTGATGTACAGGTGCAGGTGGCGGCGCGTGAGTTTGCGGTCCACCATTTCCACGCAGCCGATTTCGATGACGCGGTGGCCCTGGGCGGGGTCGAGCCCCGTGGTTTCGGTGTCGAGTACGATCTGTCGCATGGTCTTCTTTCAGCCAGTAAATTCTTTCAATGAAACAGGTTCAACAAACAGGCAATTCGTCGATGCCGCGATTGGCCAGCGCGTCGGCCAGGTCGTTCAGCGGGTGGCCGCTGTGGCCCTTCACCCACTCCCAGGTCACGTCATGCTGGGCCACCAGTTGATCCAGCAGTTGCCACAGGTCGCTGTTGAGCACCGGTTTCTTGGCGGCGGTGCGCCAGCCTCGGCGCTTCCAGTCGTGGATCCAGGTCGTCATGCCCTGCAGGACGTATTTGGAATCGCTGACCACCTTGACTCGGCAGCGGCGTTTGAGCAGTTGCAGTGCCTGGATCACCGCCATCAGTTCCATGCGGTTGTTGGTGGTGTGCGCTTCGCCGCCGTACAGTTCCTTGCGCTGTGCGCCGTACTCCAATACCGCGCCCCAGCCGCCGGGACCGGGGTTGCCGCGGCAGGCCCCGTCGGAATGAATGATGACTTCAATCGGCATGGTTGCGCCATTTGCGATACGGCGTACGGCCGCAGCCTCCACTCACGCGCGTGGCTTCCCGTCCGCTCAGGCCGAGCGGTACCAGGCGCGGCCACTTGAACTGCACCGGCGTCAGCGGCGCCACCTGCTTGCGCGCGCTGATCACGTACGTGGCGCCGGTGGGCCAGTTGAGCCGGCTGGCGAGCGGTTCCACCCAATGGTTCCAGCGGATCACCCGCTCCATGTTGAGCGGCAATACGTAGACGCCGTAATGCACGCTGTCCACCTGAAAATCGAGCAGCTTGAGCCAGTCGCTCACCCGCAGCGCGCTCAGGCGCGCCGATTCCCAGGGGGAGTTGCCACTGCGGCCGCGTTGCAGGCGGTTGCGCACGCCCCAGGTGCTGAGCGGATTGAAACCGACGATCACCATGTGCCCGCCGGCGATCAGCACGCGCGAGGCCTCGCGCAGCAATTGGTGCGGCTCACTGGAATAATCGAGCGCGTGGTGCAGCAACACCAGGTCCACCGAGGTGTTCGCCAGCGGAATCGCCTCGCCGCAGGCGACGGCATTGTGACAGTGGGTCGCATCGGGATGCGCGCAGAAGGAAAACTTGTGTCCGATCTGGCTGGCGCCGTGCAGGATCAGGTCGGCGCAGCCGAGCTGCAGCAACTGGTAGCCGAAGCGGCGCTCCAGCGCCTGGTCCACCAAGCGCTGTTCCTCACGCAAGAGATGCTGCCCCAACGGGGTCTCGTACCAGGCGGTAAGCGCCTGGTAACTGGCGGTGCTGGCGGGGGGCTGGGGACTTGAGGCAAGGCGCATGCGCGCAGTTTACCTGCGAAACCCGCCGGCCAGAACCCCGCATTGCATTGCCGCACGCAGGCTGAGAATATTGTGCCAGTTCCGCTGTCGAGACACGCATGCTCACGCTCTATCCGATCAAGGCTTTCCAGGACAATTACCATTGGCTGCTCGCCGATCCCCAAACCCGCGAGGCGGCGGTGGTGGACCCGGGCGATGCCGCCCCGGTGCTGGCCTTCCTGGAAGAACGGCAGCTGAAACTGACCACCGTGCTCATCACCCATCATCATGCCGACCATATCGGCGGCGTTGCCACCCTGAACGAGCGCCTTGGCCCCCTGACCATCCACGGCCCCGCCACGCCGCGCATTCCGCAGGTGAACCACCCGGTGCAAGAAGGCGACG
>DATMFX010000256.1:0-2691 GCA_035555995.1 Hyphomicrobiales bacterium
GTCGATGAGATCGGTGAGCACGATCACGCCGTGCCGCGGATACTGCTGCAGCAACAGGCTGTAGGCGGCGATGGCGTCGGCGTCGTTGGCGAGGTTGTCGAGCTGGCGTAGCGCGTGGTCCTGCCACAGCAGCAGCCGCACCCGGCTTTCGGTGATGTGGACGACGAGCGCGCTGTTCTGGCCGATTAGGCTCATGATGGCTTCGTCCCGGGCATGGCGCGTTTCCCGTTCATAGCGGCATGGTGCTCAAGCTGCTGTACACCGGCCCAAGCACCGACAACATCACCCAGCCGAGCAGGGTGCCCACGATGATGGTCATTACCGGTTGCAGCAGCGCCTGCAGGTTGTCGATGCTGTCCTTGATGTCGCGGTCGTAGAAATAAGTGACGCTGGCCAGCGCCTCATCCAGCTTGCCGGTGGTTTCGCCGATCTTGAGCATGCGCAGCACCAGCGGCGGGAACATGCCGGTGCTTGCCAGGCTTTGCGAAATGGGCTCGCCCTGTTCGATGTCTTCGCGCGCCTTGGCCAGCGCCTTGCGGATCACCACGTTGTCGGTGATGTTTTCGGCGATTTCCAGGCTGTTGAGGATGGGGATGCCGGCGGCGTACATCATGGAGAAGAAATTGGCGAAGCGCGACAGGATGATCTTCTGCAGCACCGGGCCGATGCGCGGCACGCGCAGCTTGAGTGCATCGATGCGATGCCGCGCCTGCGGATTGGTGCGCACCAGCAGCTTGAGCACGAACCAGCCAAGCAGCGGCAGGCCAATCACCAGGTACCAATAAGCCGCCACGAAGTTGGAGGTGGCCACCAGCGCGCGCGTATGCAGCGGCAGTTCGCCGCCCATGTTGCGGATGAAGCCGAGCAACTGCGGCACCAGGTACACCATCAGGAACAGTGTCACGCCAAGCACCACCGTGCCCACGATCAAGGGCGTCATCAGCAGCTTGCGTGTGGACTGTTGCAGTTCGTCCTGCCATTTCACGGTGGCGGTGAGCGATTCGAACACCTCGGCCAGGCGGCCGCTGGCCTCGCCGGCACGCACCAGGTTGACGAACAGGGTGTCGAAGATCGCGGGAAAATCCTGCAGCGCCTGCGACAGGCTGCGGCCGCTCTCGATGGTCTCGATGAGGCTGCCGATCACTTCCTTGAAGCTGGGGTTTTCCATGCTGTCGCGAAGATCGCTCAGCGCTTCCAGCATCGGCACGCCGGCGCGGATCAATTGCGCCATCTGCATGCAGAACACGATCAGGTCGCGCTTGGGCACGTGCTGGCGGCGCGTGGTGAGTGCCGTTTCGCGATTGGTGTCGGCGCGGATCAGGTCCAGGTGCATGTTGAGCAGGCGCTTTTCCAGGTCGGCCTCGTTGGCGGCATCGAGCGTGCCGGTGCGGATGAAACCGTCGCGCGACATGGCCTTGTAGGTGTAGAGCGCCATGGCAGCCCTAGCTCCGCAGGCGTTCGGTCAGATCCACCACGCGCGAAATCTCGTCGACGCTGGTGGTGCCGTCGAGCACGCGGCGGGTGGCGTCTTCGATCAGCGGTTTGAAGCCCTGGCTCGTGGCCAGCTTCAACAGTTCGCGCGCGCTGGCGCGGCGCGCGATCGCCTCGTCCATGTCGCTGCTGATCTTGAGTATCTCCATGATGGATGAACGTCCCTTGTATCCAAGCTGTTCGCAGGCCGGGCAGCCCACCGGATGGTAGATGATCACCGGCTCACCGGTGTGCTGCAGGCCGAGCAGGTTGCGTTCCATGTCGGTGGCGGCGGCGGGGCGCTTGCATTCGTTGCACAGGTTGCGGATCAGGCGCTGCGAGATTACGCCGATCAGGTTGCCCGCGATCAGGTCGGGAATCACGCCGATGTCGAGCAGGCGCGGCATTACGCCCACCGCGGAATTGGTGTGCAGCGTGGAAAACACGCGGTGGCCGGTCATGGCGGCGCGAAAGGCCATTTCGGCGGTGACCGCATCGCGTATCTCGCCCACCAGGATGATGTCCGGGTCCTGGCGCATGATGGAGCGGATGCCTTCGCTGAAACCCATCTGGATCGATTCGTTCACCGAGGATTGGCGGATCATGGCCATGGGATATTCCACCGGATCTTCCATGGTCATGATGTTCACCTCTTCGGTATTGAGGTGATTGAGGATGGAATACAGCGTGGTGGTCTTGCCGCTGCCGGTGGGGCCGGTGACCAGCACGATACCTTCCGGGCGCGCCAGCAGCAGTTGCAGCATGTTGAAGTTGTCGCGCGTGAGCCCCAGCCGGTCCATCGGCACGATGCCTTTCTTGCGGTCCAGAATGCGCAGCACGATGTTTTCGCCGTGCGTGGTGGGCTGCGAGGCCACGCGAAAATCGATCTGCCTGCCCACCAGGCTCAGCGACAGGCGGCCATCCTGCGAGATGCGCGATTCCGCGATGTCCATGCCGCTGATCACTTTCAGCCGCACCACGATCGCGGGCCAGTAGCTCTTGTGCAGGCTGCGCACCTGGCGCAGCACGCCATCGATGCGGTAGCGGATGCGCAGAAAGGCTTCTTCCGGTTCGAAGTGCACGTCGGAGGCGCCGCGCTGCACGGCGTCGGCCAGCAGTGCGTTGATCAGGCGCACCATGGGATGGCTGTAGCCCTTGTCTTCCAGACTGATGCTTTCGAAATCGATTTCGCCGGTTTCGATTTCGTGCAGGATGCCGTCG
>DATMFX010000257.1:0-7110 GCA_035555995.1 Hyphomicrobiales bacterium
CCGAGTTCGTAATAGGCCCACCAGGACCCGAGCGCAATACCGATGGTGAGGAAGGCCCAGGCAGCGTTGGTCCAGGGACGCGTCCAGCGTGCCCAGGCGGCGTCGAGCCGGCCGGTCAACAGCGCCGCGATGGCAAAGGCAAAGGCCACCGAAAAACCCACGTAACCCATGTACAGGAACGGCGGATGCACGGTCAGCCCGAAATCCTGCAACAGCGGGTTGAGGTCGGCGCCTTCAGTGGGCGTATTGAGCAGCAGACGATCGAAAGGGTTGGAGGTAAACAGCATGAAGGCCAGAAAGCCCACCAGCACGAAGCCCATCACCGACAGCACGCGCGCGAGGATGTCGAGCGGCAAATCGCGGCTGAGCAGGCTCACGGCGTAGGACCAGGTGCTCAATATCAGCACCCACAACAACAGCGAACCTTCGTGCGCGCCCCACACGGCAGAGAATTTGTAATACACCGGCAGCATCGTGTTGGAGTTGCGCGACACGTAGGTGACGGAGAAATCGTCGTGCAGAAAGGCATAGGCCAGACAGCCGAAGCTGAGCACCATGAATACCCAGATACCGGTGCTGAGCGGCCGGCACAGTTGCATCCACAGTGTATTACCGCGCACCGCGCCCGCCATCGGTACCACGGTCAGCAAAGTGGCCAGGCACAGCGCCAGGATCAGTGCGAAATGTCCAAGTTCCGGAATCATGGTGCCCCCGCGGCCTCGGCCTGTTTGCGCTCGGCAGCTTCGAGTGCGTTCTTCACTTCGGCCGACATGTAGTTTTCGTCATGCTTGGCGAGAATCTGGCGGGCCTGGAACACACCGTTCTCATCGATGAATCCTTCGGCCACCACGCCCTGCCCTTCACGGAACAGGTCCGGCAGCACGCCGTCGTAGGCCACGGGAATCTCGGCGTTGAAATCCGTGGTGACGAATTCGATGCGGGTGCCTTCCAGGCCGTCGCGCATCAGCGAACCATCCTTGACCATACCGCCGATGCGGATGTTCTGGTGCGCCGGCACCCTGCCCTCGGCGATTTCACTGGGCGTGAAAAATACGTTGAGGCCCTGGTTGAAGGCCACGAGCACCAGGCCCACGGCAACGGCAGAGCCCAGCAGGATGAACAGCACGATCATCAACTTTTGTCTGCGTATGGCGCGCATCAGCGAACCTCCTCCGGTACGGGGCGGTTGTCCTGCCAGCCGGCTTCGCGCTGCTGCCTGGCGCGCAGCAGCTTGAGTATCTTCTGCCGATCCCGCCACGGCTGGATCAGGTTCCACCCCATCACGATGAAAAAGAAGCCATAGCCCAGCCACACGTAGAGCGCGTAGCCACCCATGGCCAGGAAATCGGCAAGGCTCTGAAACTGGAAATCAGGCATGGCTCGCCTCCTGTTCCAACAGCTCCTGCACCCATTGCGCCCGGCGTTCGCGCAACAGAATCTCGTTGCGGGTGCGCAGGATGACGATCAGGAACACCAGCCCGATCAGACCGAAACCGGTAAAAAGCGCGGGAATCCAGATTTCCGGCGGATTGGCGCCCTCCGCCCGCAGGCCGAGGTCGCTTGGCGGCTGATGCAGCGTTTCCCACCAGATCGCGGCGTAGTAGATGATGGGCAGGTTGACCACGCCCACCAACGTCAGCACCGAAGCGGCTTTCGAGCCGGACGTTTCGGAATCGAAGGCCGCGCGCAGCGCCATGATGCCGATGTAGATGAAGAGCATGATCAGCGTGGCGGTGAGCTTGGCGTCCCAGATCCAGTAGGTGCCCCAGGTGGGCTTGCCCCAGACCGCGCCGGTAAAGAGGGCCACGGCACAGTAGCTGGCGCCGACCAGCGCGCAGGATTTGGCGACCATGTCGGCCAGCTTCAGGTTCCAGATCATGTGCATTGCGGCCATCGTCGCCATCATCGCGTATATCCAGATCATTCCCACCGCGGTGGGCACGTGAATGTAGATGATGCGGAAGTTGTCCCCCATCTGATAGTCAGGAGGCGCAAATCCCAGGCCCCATACTAGGCCTACAATGAGCAGCAAAAATGTAACGCCGCTCAACCAGGGCAGGAAGGCGGTGGTCATGTCGTAGAACCACTTTGGCGAACCGAGCTTGTACAGCCACTGCATCATATCCATTTATCCCGCACGCATGTGTTTCCGCTAATTGACACTGATTCGCAACGCGGCGCCGATCGCCAATGGACTGAGGATCGCCGCCAGCACCAACAGCGCGCCCAGCAGTGACGCGAGGCCCATCAAAGGCAGGCCGTTGAGCGCCGTATCCACCAGCCCCGCGCCAAAGACGAGAACCGGGATAGACAGCGGCAATACTAGCACAGCCAGCAGTACGCCACTGCGGGACAGCCCCACCGTCAGGGCCATGCCGATGGCGCCGATGAGGTTCAGCGTGGGCGTGCCGAGCAACAGGCCAAGCAACAGGGCCCCATAGGCTTCCCCCGGCAGCGCCATCATCATCGCCAGTACCGGCGCCAGCAATACCAGCGGCAATCCCGTCATCAACCAATGGGCGAAAACCTTGGTCAGCAAATGGAAGTACAGGGGCTGCGGCGACAACAGCAGTTGTTCCAGGCTGCCATCCTCGTAATCGCCGCGAAACAGGCTTTCCATGGACAGCATCACCGCAAGCAGCGCCGTTACCCAGATGACGCCCGGCGCAATGCCGCTCAGGTAGGCCGGGTCGGACCTGCCACCCAGCGGAAACAGCGACACGGCAATCACGAAGAACATCAGGGGATTGACGATGTTGCCCGGGCTGCGCAGCGCCACCCGCAGTTCGCGGGAGAGACTGGCGCGCAGCGTGCCGAGCAGGCCGAGCGTGCGGCGCGCGCTGCTCATGTACGCCTCCCGGCCAGTACGTCGAGATCCAACACCCGCGGCGGCGTGGGCAATTGCAAAGGATGGTGCGTGGTGAGCAATACCGCGCCTCCTCGTTCTGCATAATCAGCGATCAGCAACTCGAGTTCCGCCACCGCGCCCCGGTCCAATGCCGTAAAAGGTTCATCGAGAATCCACAGCCGCGCCGGCGACAACGCCAGGCGCGCCAGGCTGACGCGGCGCTGCTGCCCGGCCGACAACTGATAACACGGCAAATCCTCGTACCCGCCCAGCCCTCTTGCTGCCAGCGCGGCGCGGATCGCGTCGTCGTCCTCATAGCCCTGGCTGGCGCAGTACCAGCGCAGGTTCTGCAGCGGCGTCAGCGTGCGGTTGATGGCGGGGCTGTGGCCGAGATAGAACACGCCCGCATGGAAACTTTCACGCACTTCGCGCAGCGGCTGACCGTCCCAGAGCACGTCGCCGTCGTAGTCGTGATTGAGCCCGCAGAGAATGCGCAACAACGTGGTCTTGCCACTGCCGTTGGTGCCCCTCACCTGCAGCACTTCTCCCGCCGTGATCGCGAAGTCGAGCCGTGCAAACAGCACTCGCTCGTCGCGTTCGCAATACAGGTTACTGACGCTGAGCATGGCGGCCTCAGGGCTTGGGCGGGGTGACTCCGGTCTGCCCCATGTATTTGCCGGCGCGGTCGCGATAGCTCACGGCGCACATTTCGTCGGATTCGAAGAACAGCATCTGTGCCACGCCTTCGTTGGCGTAGATCTTGGCCGGCAGCGGCGTGGTGTTGGAAAACTCCAGCGTCACGTGCCCTTCCCATTCGGGTTCGAGCGGCGTGACGTTGACGATGATGCCGCAGCGCGCGTAGGTGGATTTACCGAGGCAGACCGTCAGCACATTGCGGGGAATGCGGAAATATTCCACCGTGCGCGCAAGCGCGAAGGAATTCGGCGGAATGATGCAGTAATCCTCGGTGACGCTGACGAAACTGGAATGGTCGAAATTTTTCGGGTCCACCACGTTGGTGGTGTGCACGTTGGTGAAAATCTTGAATTCGTTGGCGCAGCGCACATCGTAGCCGTAGCTGGACGTGCCATAGGAGATCACCTTGCGCCCGTCCACCTGGCGCACCTGATTGGGCTCGAAAGGCTCGAGCATGCCGTGTTCCTGCGCCATGCGGCGAATCCAGTGGTCTGACTTGATGCTCATTGGTATGCCTTGCCTGTTCCGTTTTGTGCGCGTCGTCCCACCGGCGAATTGCTGCTATAATTCCGGCCCGCCACGCGGCCGGCAAAGATAGCACACTTGCGCGGCCACTGAAGGGCGCCGATGAGACTCTCCCGCCAGCACGATGGCGTTAAGTGTGGATTCAGTCGCCCGCGCATAACGTTCCGCTAGCCAATCCATCAGGAGAATAGTAATGAAGTTGAAAACGACCCTGGCGCTTGCCGCTCTTGTTTCCGTTTACGCTTCCGGCGCCATGGCTGCCGGCGATGCTGAGAAAGGCAAGGCGCTGTACGCCACCTGTGGCGCCTGCCACGGCCCCAATGCCGAAGGCATGGAAGCGCTGAACGCGCCCAGGCTGGCCGGCCAGGAAGAATGGTACGTTATCCGTCAGTTGGAAAACTTCAAGAACGGCATCCGCGGCGCCAACGCCAAAGATACCTACGGCATGCAGATGGCGCCGATGGCACAGGTGCTGCCCACCCCGGAATCCATGGCCGACGTTGCCGCCTACATCAAGTCGCTCGGCAACTGAGCCGCGCGCAGCGCACGACAAGAACCCCGGCAAGCCCGGGGTTTTTTGTGGGCTGGCTTCGGTGGATTACCGGCCCGCATTCTGGTGCGGAACACTGAAGCACGAGCAAGCCTCTGGCTCACCGATATCGATGCGGACCAATGCCAATGACGCCCTACCCCCCCGAATCCATGTCAAAACGAGACGTACTCGCTCTGCACGCACCGCAAATTATCTTTATGATACGGCCAAGGCGGCCCACCACCGGCCGCGCCACCGACCAGGAACCGGTATGTCGTCGCTACACCGTTTCGCCACGCAGGAAGCGCTGGTCCAGGCCCTGACCGAGTTCTGCCTGGCACGGCTGAATGCCAGCCTGGCGGAGTACCACAACGTGACCCTGCTATTGTCGGGCGGTTCCACGCCGGCCCCCCTGTATCGCCGGCTCGGCGCCCAGGCCCTGCCCTGGGAACGCCTGCACCTGGCACTGGTGGACGAACGCTGGGTGCCCCCTTCCGACCCCGCGTCCAACGAAAAACTGCTGCGCGAAACCCTCGGCGCCCACGCCGCGGCACGACTGCAGGGCATATATGAAGGCAGCGCCACGCCGCGGCAAGCCCTGCTGGAGGTCAATCGCCGCTATGCCGCCCTGCCCCGGCCCTGGGCGCTCGGCCTGCTCGGCCTTGGCCCCGACGGCCACACCGCCTCGCTGTTCCCCGCGGCACAAGGACTGGAACAGGCGCTTGCCACCGAGCAACTCTGCGCCGCGCTCGACGCCAAACCCTCGGCGGTGACCGGCACGCATACCGCCCGCCTGTCGCTCAGCCTGTCCGCGCTGCTGAGCATCGACCACCTGGTGCTGCTGTTCACCGGCGCGGCAAAGTGGAAAGTCTACCAAGAGGCGCTGCGCAACCCCGCGCCGGCCACCACGCCGGTGAGCTACCTGCTGCAGCAAACATCCGTTCCCCTCGCAATTTTCTGGTGTCCCTGATGCATACTCTCGTCGCAACCGTCACCCAAAATCTGATCGACCGCAGCCGTCCCACCCGCGAGGCCTACCTCGAACGGCTCGAACAGGCGGTATCGCGCGGCCGGCGCCGCGGCCATCTCACCTGCGGCAACCTGGCCCACGGCTTCGCCGCCTGCGGCCTGACGGACAAGGAAGCGCTGTCGGGGCTGGACCAGGCCAACATCGCCATCGTGTCCAGCTACAACGACATGCTGTCTTCGCACCAACCCCTGCGCGACTTTCCCGAGGTGATCAAGCGCGCGGTGACCGAGGCCGGCGGCGTGGCGCAGTTTGCCGGCGGCGTGCCCGCCATGTGCGACGGCGTTACCCAGGGCCAGGACGGCATGGAACTGTCGCTGTTCAGCCGCGACGTGATCGCGCTGGCCACGGCGGTGGCGCTCAGCCACGACATGTTCGACGGCGCGCTGTACCTGGGCGTGTGCGACAAGATCGTGCCTGGCCTGTTGATCGCGGCGCTGTCCTTCGGCCATCTGCCGGCGCTGTTCGTGCCCTCCGGCCCGATGCCCTCCGGCCTGCCGAACAAGGAAAAACAGCGAATACGCCAGCTCTACGCCGAAGGCAAGGTGGGCCGCCAGGAACTGCTTGCCGCCGAAGCCGCCTCCTACCACAGCCCCGGCACCTGCACGTTCTACGGCACCGCCAACAGCAACCAGATGATGGTGGAGGTGATGGGCGTGCAGTTGCCCGGTTCCTCGTTCGTCAATCCCAACACGCCGCTGCGCGATGCCCTGACCGGCGCCGCCGCGCGCCAGGTGCTCAAGTTCACCAGCGCCGGCAATGACTTCCGCCCGATCGGCAAACTGATCGACGAGCGCGCCATCGTCAACGCGGTGGTGGGCCTGTTGGCCACGGGCGGCTCCACCAATCACACGCTGCATCTGGTGGCCATCGCGCACGCGGCGGGCATACGCCTGGAATGGGAGGATTTCGCGGCGCTGTCGCAGGTGGTGCCGCTGCTTGCCCGCATCTATCCCAACGGCGAGGCCGACGTGAACCACTTTCACGCCGCCGGCGGCATGTCCGTGTTGATCCGCTACCTGCTCGAGCGTGAACTGCTGCATGCCGACGTCATCACCGTGGGCAATCATCATGGCCTCGCGCAATACACGCAGGAACCCTGGCTCGACGACGGCGAACTGCACTGGCGCGAAGGCCCCGCCAATTCGCTGGACAACAGCATCCTGCGCGATTGCCACACCCCCTTCGCCGACACCGGCGGCCTGCAGATGCTCACCGGCAACCTCGGCAAGAGCATCATTAAAATTTCCGCGGTGAAGCCGGAACACTGGTACGTCGAAGCGCCCGCGGTGGTGTTCGACGAACAGGACGCGCTGATCGACGCCTTCCGCGCCGGCCAGCTCGAACACGACTTCATCGCGGTGGTGCGCTACCAAGGCCCGCACGCCATCGGCATGCCGGAGCTGCACAAGCTCACCCCCACGCTCGGCGTATTGCAGGATCGCGGCTTCAAGGTGGCGCTGGTCACCGACGGGCGCATGT
>DATMFX010000258.1:0-7606 GCA_035555995.1 Hyphomicrobiales bacterium
CTGCAGGTTCTGCCGCTGCCCCAGCCGGGCGATGCCGTATTCCGGCCCGCCGGAGGTGGCATTGGTGTCGAATATCGCGCCCGGCACGTACACACGCGTCTGGGTGCCGTCGCCGACAAAGTTGTGCCCGTTGTAGGAAAAGCCCGGCTGGTTGATCTTGCCGCCCGGCGTGAACGCGCTGGAATGCACCTGTGGCAGCGTGAGGCGCCGGGGATTCGTGCCTGGCGGATCGCTGGCCTTCCATGCCGGGTTGGTTACCCAGCCCCAGTTTTCGAACCAGCTGCGGTCATCCAGTCCGGAAACCTTGCCGCGTATTTCGTCGTTGCCATAGGCCTCCAGCGAGGCGATGACGTGCAGGCGGTCGCCCAGCGGCAGCCCGGCGGCCACCATCGCTTCCCAGTTGTCGCCGTCCTGGTGGTTGGTCTGCCCGCCCTGGATGCTGGCCTTGAAGCCCGTGTAGCGGGTGTCCACGATAAAGTTGGCCACGCCGGCCAGGGCGTCCGCGCCATAGGCGGCGGACGCGCCGCCGCTCACCACGTCCACCCGGCTGATCATGGCATCCGGGAACAGGTTCACGTCCACGTTGCTCTGCCGGTCCGACGGTGCGACACGCCTGCCGTTGAGCAATACCAGCGTTCTCTGCGCGCCCATGCCGCGTATGTTCAGGAACGCCTGGCCCGCGGCGCCATGGAAGTTGCTGCGGTTCTGCGCCACGGTATTGTTCAGAAACTGCGGAATCTCCTGCAGCGCCTGCGACAGGTTGCCGGGGGAAATGTTGTTCAGTTCGTTGTTCGACAATGCGGTAACGGGGACCGGCGAGGTCATGCCGGGACGTTCGATCCTGCTGCCCGTTACCGATATTTCCTCGATGCCGCCCGGCACGGCGGCGGATTCCTGCGCCATGGCCACGGAACTGCCCAGCGCCGCCGAGGTGCCGGCCAGAAATGCCGCCAGCCGGGAAAGAATGGACCTTCTGTTCATGCTTGCTCCTGTATCGTCTTCGTTCGCTTCGCGGGCTGCCTCAATCACGGACACGGTGAGTACACCGCTGCGGTTGACGACAGCGCTTATGCCAGTTCCCTGGAGCATGATTTCGAGAGCTTCATCGAGCGTGTAGGAGCCTTTGACGCCGGCCACTTTCCTGCTGCCTACGTCACTGCTGAGGTACAACAGGGGGGTGCCGGTCTGTCTGGCAAGACGTCCCAGGCCTTCCTTCGCTTCCGAAAATGGAATATCCAGTGAATATTCCTCGTTTTCGGCCGCATGGAGGCCGGACCCCGCCAGGCCAAGCAAGACCAGGGCCGCAAGACCCTTTGTTCTCCCCTTTCCCCTCAACGCACCCATGAACCTTTTGAATATCAGTATCCAGTCTTACTGACTGATGAACGTCCCTATCAAGCGTGCTCCTTCTCGATCCATAGACTCCATCGAGCAGGAACCCCCCTAGTGAAGACGATGAAATTTATTCTTGCGTGGTTACCTCCTTCGCCTTTGCGAGCAAAACGTGCCATGGGTGCCCCGGAAGCGGGGAACGTGGGAAAGCCGGTGAAACTGCGCTATTTCTGGCGGGAAAGGTAGATCAGCTTGTCGTCGATCTCGTCCACCTGAACGCCGTAATCGCTCTGGATGGTATCGAGAATCGCCGCAAGATCCCCCACCTTGAAATAGCCGCCGAAGCGCATGTCGCGGATACTCGGATCGGAGATGACGATGCGGACCGGGGTGTAGCGGCCCACCTCCTTGATGACGTTTTCCAGCGAATCGTTGTCGAAGGCAAGAATGCCGTCGCGCCAGGCCAGGTCTCTTTCGATGGCGTCCGGCTGCAGGCGCTGCACCATCTCGAGCTGGCCGACGATTTCATTGAAAATGCCATGCTGCCCCTTGTCCAGGGGCACTCTGGATGCCGAACCCTCCACCAGCTTCAGGTTGAGCGGTTCCTCCGCCACCTGCCTGTCGTAGGAGCTCACCTCCACGCGGCCATCGGTAACGACCACGTCGATACTGCCTTCATGCATGGCAACGGAAAAAGCGGTGCCGATGGCCCGCACCACGTGATTTCCCGCGTAGACCAGAAAGGGTTTGGTGGGATCATGGGCAACTTCGAAGAAGGCCTCGCCTTCCGCCAGGCGGATGAAGCGCGCTTCGCCCCGATAATTCACGGCCAGCGAGGTGCTGGTGTTCAGGCTCAGGTTGGAACCATCGGGCAATGCCACGGTGCGAATCTCGCCCACGCCCGTGCCGTACTCCGCATTGAGTGTCTGTGCCTGCTGGACCGTGGCATGCCAGTACATGACCAGGGAAACGCCGCCAAGCAGCAGCACCGCGCAGGCGGCCCCGGCCTTCCACCAACGCCATGGCGCTTTTTGCGCGCCGGCATCGTCGGCGCCAAGCAGCGCCCCCATGCCATCCAGTTCGCTCCACAGGGATTTCGCCTCACCGAACGCCTGGCGATGCGCTTCGCTGGTGGCGAGCCAGCGGTTGAATTCGAGGCATTCTTCCTGGGCCAGATCCTCGGCTTCCAGGCGGATCACCCACGCCCGGGCCTGCCCGGGAATATCGGAGCGCTCGTTGCGCAATGAAGAAATATCGACGACTTTCATCCCGTCTTCGCTCACGGCCGCAAACCCCTATTGCTTCTCTTGGAGCAGGCGGCGCTTGCCGTCCTGCTCCGAAAACAATGCGATCTGGCAATGATGCAGCGCCTTGGTCAAATGGTTTTCCACGGTTTTTTGCGAAATTCCCATGCGCTCGGCAATTTCCCGGTGCGAAAGCCCATAGACCTTGCGCAGCACGAACACCGTGCGGCAGCGCGGCGGCAGTTCCTGTATTACTCCCAACAGAACCTTTTGCAACCTATCCCGTTCCAGCCGGTCTTCCGGTGCCTGCTCGATGCCTAAGACGTCCTGCTCGTCGATTTCCCCTATGTCGATCTGCACTCTTCTGCGGCGCCGCTTGATCTCCGATATGGCCAGGTTGTGGGCAATTCTGAACAGAAACGATTTCGGCGCGCGGATTTCCGTGTTTTTCTCCGCCTGATAGGCTCTGAGGATGGTTTCCTGCACGATGTCCTCGACGTCCTGGCGGTTCACGATAAGCTTCATCAGGTACCGCTTGAGCTTCTGTTCCACCAGCAGAAACGTGTCGATGAGCCCCCCGGCCCTGTGCTTATCTTCCGCCATGACGAGCAATCCACCTGAACGCAAAGAAGCCCGGAGGGTAAAGGCACCCCGGGAAATAGTCTAGTCATTCCACCCGCCGGAGGGCTTCACTTTCCCGCCGCGCCCGATTAGCTTATGAGCGATCACACTACAAGGAGCCCCCATGAAACTCGAAACCCTGGCCGTGCGCGCCGGCTTCCACGTGGACCCCACCACCAAGGCCGTGGTGCCGCCCATTTACCAGACCACTTCCTACGCGTTCGACAACACCCAGCACGGCGCGGATCTGTTCGACCTGAAAGTACCGGGCAATATCTACACCCGCATCATGAACCCCACCAACGCCGTGCTGGAAGAACGCGTAGCGGCGCTGGAAGGCGGCATTGCCGCGCTGGCGGTGGCGTCGGGCATGGCGGCGATCGAGTATTCGTTGGAAACCATCACGGAAGTGGGCGACAACATCGTCACCACCAGCAAACTCTACGGCGGCACCTACAACTTTTTCGCGCACAGCCTGCCGCGCCGCGGCATCGAGGTGCGCTTCGTCAACCACAACGACTTCGACGGCATGGCCACCGCCATCGATGGCCGCACCAAGGCGGTGTTCTGCGAATCGGTGGGCAACCCTGCCGGCAACGTGGTGGACGTCGAGCGCCTGGCGCAGATCGCGCACGCGGCAGGCATTCCGCTGATCGTGGACAACACCGTGGCCACGCCGTATCTGTGGCGTCCGATCGAACAGGGCGCGGACATCGTGGTGCATGCGCTGACTAAGTACATGGGCGGCCACGGCAATTCCATCGGCGGCATCATCGTCGATTCCGGCAAGTTTCCCTGGGCCGAGCACAAGCAGCGCTTTGCCATGCTCAACGAGCCCGACCCGTCCTATCACGGCGTGGTGTACACCGAGGCGCTTGGCCCGGCTGCGTTCATCGGCCGCGCCCGGGTGGCGCCGCTGCGCAATACCGGCGCCGCGCTCAGCCCCTTCAACGCCTTTCTCATCCTGCAGGGCATCGAGACGCTACCGCTGCGCATGGATCGCCATTGCAGCAACACGCAGGCGGTGGCCGAGTACCTGCGCGACCATCCCCAGGTGGGATGGGTGAACTATGCCGGCCTGCCGCAAAGTCCTGATCACGCCCTGGCGCAGCGCTACATGAACGGCCGCGCCTCCGGCATCCTCAGCTTCGGCATCGAGGGTGGCCAGGAAGCCGGCGCGCGCTTCATCGATGCGTTGCAGCTTATACTGCGCCTGGTGAACATTGGCGATGCCCGCTCGCTGGCCTGCCATCCGGCTTCCACCACGCATCGCCAGCTCAACGACGACGAACTTGCCAGCGCCGGCGTAAGCCGCGACATGATCCGGCTGTCCATCGGCATCGAACACGTCGACGACATCCTGGCCGACATCGGGCAGGCGCTCGCCGCGGCAAAATAACGCACGGCAGTACCAACGCTGCCCGGTCAGGCACCGGGCAGCCCAGGCTACCCCGCTGAAGACACGGCATTTGCAGCGCACCGTACAGCACTCTCGCGAGGAACCTCATGGGTGAATACCGCAAACTCTGGTGGACGCTGATCGCCGTCCTGACGGTCACGTTCGCCATCCTGGGCTTTGCCGGCACGGAAATTTATCGTCAGGCACCGCCCATTCCAGAACGCGTTACCAGCGCCGCGGGCACCCTGCTGATGACGCGCGAGGGCATTCTGGATGGCCAGGCGGCCTGGCAGCGCACGGGCGGCATGCAGCTCGGTTCCATCTGGGGCCACGGCGCCTACCAAGCACCGGATTGGTCGGCCGATTGGCTGCATCGCGAACTCATGGCCTGGCTGGATCTCGCCGCGCGCGAACAGCACGGCCTCGCTTTTGCCGAACTCACGCCCGCGCAGCAGCAACAGCTTACCTATGAGTTGCGGGAGGAATACCGCCACAACAGCTTCGATGCCGACACCGATACGCTGACGCTTTCCGAGCGGCGCGCCCAGGCCATGGCGCAAACCGCGCAGCATTACGTGGCGCTGTTCGGCGATGACCCCGCGCTGCGCCAGATGCGTATCCATTACGCGATGAAGGAAAACACGCTGCTCGAGGCCGCGCAGCGGGAACGGTTGACCAATTTCTTTTTCTGGACCGCCTGGGCCACCGCCACCGAGCGGCCCGGCAGCAATGTGACCTACACCAACAACTGGCCGCCCGAGCCCTTGATCGGCAACCATCCAAGCACCGAGAACGTGCTGTGGTCGCTGGCCTGCGTGGTGTTGCTGATCGCGGGCGTGGGCGCGCTGGTGTGGGGCTGGGCCTTTCTGCGGCGCGGCGAAGAACCGCCCTCCGTGGTGCCGCTCAATGATCCACTGCAAACCCTGACGCTGACGCCGTCACAGCGCGCGCTCGGCAAATACCTGTTCGTGGTGATGGCGCTCTTCACCTTCCAGGTGTTCATCGGCGGGCTGACGGCGCACTACACCATCGAGGGACAGGGCTTCTACGGCGCCGACTTTTCGCAGTGGCTGCCCTATTCACTGGCGCGCACCTGGCATCTGCAAAGCGCGGTGTTCTGGATTGCCACCGCCTTTCTGGCCGGCGGGCTGTTCCTGGCGCCCGTGATCAACGGCGGCAAGGATCCGAAGTACCAGAAGCTTGGTGTCGACCTGCTGTTCTGGGCCTTGATCGTGGTGGTGGCGGGGTCGTTTGCCGGCCAGTTTTTCGCCATCGCGCAAACGCTGCCGGCAGAGTGGAATTTCTGGCTGGGGCACCAGGGCTACGAATTCCTCGACCTGGGGCGCCTGTGGCAGATCGCGCTGTTCCTGGGCCTGGCCTTCTGGCTGGTGTTGATGCTGCGCGCCATGATTCCCGCGCTGCGCGCCGGCGGCGACAAGAACCTGCTGGCGCTGCTCAGCGTTTCCACCGTGGCGATCGGGCTGTTGTACGGCAGCGGCCTCTTCTATGGCGAGCGCAGCCACATCAGCGTGATGGAATACTGGCGCTGGTGGGTGGTGCACCTGTGGGTGGAAGGCGTGTTCGAGGTGTTCGCCACCACGGCGATCGCCTTCATCTTTGCCGCGCTCGGCCTGGTGTCCCGGCGCATCGCCACCTACGCCAGCCTCACCGCCGCCTCGCTGTTCATGGTGGGCGGTGTGCCCGGCACGCTGCATCATCTGTATTTTGCCGGCACCCCCACGCCGGTGATGGCCACGGGCGCCGCATTCAGCGCGTTGGAAGTGGTGCCGTTGATCATGCTCGGCTATGAGGCTTGGGAGCGCTGGGACTACCGCAAGAAGGCGCCATGGATGCAGGCGCTGTACTGGCCGCTGGCCTGCTTTGTCGCGGTCGAATTCTGGAACATGCTGGGCGCCGGGGTGTTCGGCTTCATGATCAACACGCCCGTGGCGCTGTTCTACCTGCAGGGCCTCAACACCACCGCGGTGCACGCGCACGCGGCGCTGTTCGGCGTGTACGGATTTCTGGCGCTTGGCTTCGCCTTTCTCATCCTGCGCTATCTGCGCCCCACGCTGCAATTGAACCACCGTTTGATGCGGATCGGTTTCTGGTCGCTCAACGGCGGCCTGGCGTTGATGATCTTCACCAGTCTGTTGCCCGTGGGTTTGTTCCAGTTCGAGGCCAGCGTCAGCACCGGCATGTGGTATGCGCGCAGCGACACGTTCCTGCAGCAGGATTTTCTGCAGACGCTGCGCTGGATCCGCACGTTCGGCGACGTGGTGTTCATCGTCGGCGTGGTGGCCTTTGCCTGGCAGGCGGTGGTGCTTGGGCTTTGGCGCAAAGCGCCTGTGCCTCCCCAAACGGGGCCTGAATCCGTAACATCCTGATTTCCGGATCGACACGAACCCTTGCGCATGCGCGACACCCATCATCGCCGCAGTATTCATGAGCTTCTCTGGCTGGGCCCAATCGGCCTGGTGTGCCTGCTGTTGCCGGCAACGCTGCTGTGGCAGCGGCAGCCAGGCGCGGCGGTGCCGCTGCGCTGGCTGTTGGCCGCGGGCGCGCTGTGGCTGTTGATCTGGTGGCTTGCCTGGCAGCGCCGCGCGCTCAATCGCGAGCATGCGCTGGCGGCGCCGTTTCCCGACCTGGGCTGGGGCACGCGCCTCACCTTGCTGCGCGGTTTGCTGATGGCGGCACTTGGCGGTTTTCTGCTGCTGCCCGCCAGCAATTCCTGGCTGCCGGCTCTGTGTTACGGCGCGGCGGCGCTGCTCGATCGCATGGATGGCGAAGTGGCACGGCGCACGCACCGCTGCAGCGAACTCGGCGCCGCGCTCGATACGCTGTTCGACGCGCTTGGCCTGGTGGTGGCGCCCCTGGTGGCGCTGCTGCTCGGCAAACTGCATCCCAGCTATCTCTTGACCAGCGCGGCCTATTATCTCTTCATCGCCGCAAGCCGATCGCGCCTGCGCCGCGGCTTGCCGCTGCAACCACTGGCGCCAAGCGCGCTGCG
>DATMFX010000259.1:0-6303 GCA_035555995.1 Hyphomicrobiales bacterium
ACATCCAGCGTACCGACCGCTTCTTCCTGGCGATGGACGCGGTGAGACATCCGGTGACCGGGGCCATCATGTGCAACGTTACGCTGCACAATCCCAGCAAGGCGCAGCTGGCCGAGGCCATGCAGGGAGTGCCGGTATCCACGACGACCCCGCCACTGACGACCTTCGTGGATTCGCCGGTAGGGCCCGGCTCCATCGAGAACTGCGTGCCGCTGAATATCTTCGGCCATGGCCATGCGTCCCAGGAAGCCATCGATTACCTGGTCGACGACAAGTTCGGGCGCCGCCGTCTCGGCCAGCATTTTGCCGAACTGCTGTTGACCGGCGAACTGTTCGATGGCATTGGCGCCGGCCCGGTTTCCTTTGCCTCGGGTTTGACCTACAGGAAGGAGAACTTCTACCAGTTTGCGTTCGAGGCCGGCCAGAGCATTCCTTTCGAGCGCGGCATGGTGAATGTTCCCGCGCTGGGCATCCGGGGCATTCCCGACGGTTTCGCCGGGGGCGGCGCGCTGGAGCTGAACCAGTTCAGCGGCACCGGCCAGGCCCACGGCGGTTTCGACGTCTGGGAAATTTTCGGTGAATTGAACGTTCCCTTGTGGGAGTCGGCTTCCGGCGAGCAAAAGCTCGGCAGCAACCTGGCCTATCGTTCTTCCGACTATTCCCTGAGCGGCCGGGTCAACAGCTGGAAGCTGGGCCTGGACTTCACGGTATTCGACGATTTGCGCCTGCGCGCCACCAAGTCGCGCGACGTGCGCGAGCCCAGCCTGGCCGAGCAGTTCGAGATCGGCGGTGGCGGCGGCAGCGTCAACGACCCGATGTTCGACGGCGCCTTCTTCGCGATCACCTCGCTGAGCGCCAACAATCCGAACCTGGAGCCGGAGATCGCCGATACCACCACGGCGGGCTTCGTGTACCAGCCCACCTTCGCCGATTGGGTCGATGGCCTGCAGGTATCGGCCGACTGGTACGAGATCGACGTGTCCGGCGCCGTGGGGCAGTTGGGTCCGCAGCGTATCGTCGACGGCTGCTATTACGACGACAACCCGCAGCTGTGCGCACTGGTGTTCCGCAATGCAAGCACCGGCATCATCGATCGCGTGATGAACCAGCGCCTCAACATCGCCGCCGCCAGGACCGCGGGCGTGGATCTCGAGATGCAGTACCGCTTCGAAACCGACTTTTTCGCGGACGAAGCCGAGTCCTGGACGGTGAGGGCTCTGGCGGGTTACCTGATGGAGAACTCCGATACGCCGTTCCAGGGCACCAAGCAGGATCAAGTCGGCGGCCTGAACCGCCCGGAATGGACCGCCGTGTTGACCGCGAACTACCAGGTGGGTCCCTGGGGAGTCCGGGTGCAGCAGCGTTACTTCGACAAGACGAAGATCAACGTTGCCTGGGTGGAGGGCGTCGACGTGGACGACAACTGGACGGCATCTCAGTCGATTACCAACCTCAGCCTGTCCTACAACGGCGAAACCGCCGGCGCGAACTGGGTGGCCAGCTTCAACGTGACCAACCTGTTCGACAGGGATCCGCCGGTAGTGCCCAGTCTCACCCAGCGAGGCGGTTTCCAGGCCGTCAGCCCCAACTACGACATTTTCGGGCGCCGTTACCAGCTGAACCTGAACATGAACTTTTGATGGGAACGTGAGGCATCGCAGCCAAGGGCAGGAACGTCCTTGGCCGGTCCTGAGCTTCTTGCGCCCGTATGCATTGACTGGCTGCTTTCGCCATGCGAAATTTGCTTCGATTATCGAAAAACGCCTGTTGCAACGGGTAAAGCTTTCGATAAAAAATGCTTTTAATTCAAGCAATTGAAAACAAAGCGCGCTAGTGACCCGTTAACGTGGATGCAGGATGGTGGCCACATTATTTGCATGGAGTTGTTGTGTAATGCGACACTTCGACCTTTTCCAGTACGCCGGAAAAGAACCCTGCAGCTCTAGTTCTGAAAGTCAGTAACCGAAGGGGAATTCAAGATGAACACTCGCAAATTGCATCTGCTGGTGCTGGTGGCCGCGGTCGGTGCCGCCTCCAGCACGCCCGGCCAAGCCGCCGAGGCCTCCGGCAGCATCTATTTCACGACCGATACCACCTCCTATGACGAAACCAACCAGTACGTGTTCGAGGTCGACGGCCCACACACGGACAGCCCGCGCCTGCCTGACGGCACCATAGACCTCGGCGGCGAAGGCGTATGGAACATTCCCTGGGTCGCCAACTTCGCCAACGCCCAGCACAAGCCTGGCCCGGCGCCGGCCAAGCCCTGGGTCGTGGCCATGTGGGGCTACAACAACGGCAACACCTCCAAGTACGACCCGGAAGGCTTCTGCCTGCCCCCGGGCGGCCCGCGCTCGATGGCCACGCCGTATCCGGCCGAGATCATCCAGGACCGTGACCGCATCATCATCATCTTCGAGGGCGGCGGGCACGTGTGGCGCGAAATCCACATGGACGGCCGCGACCATCCGGAAAACGTCAACCCGACCTATTTCGGCCATTCCGTGGGCCATTGGGAAGGCGACACCCTGGTGGTCGACACCGTCGGCTACAACGAAAAAACCTGGCTCGACTACAGTGGCTACATGCACACCGAGCAGTTGCACACCATCGAGTACATCACGCGTCCCTACAAGGAAAAGATGAGCTACAAGGTCACCATCGACGATCCGGGCGCCTATGATGCTCCCTGGACCGCCGAGTGGGACATCCGCTGGACCGAAGGTCAGGAATTGCAGGATTACGTGTGTCAGGAAAACAACAAGTTCCTGCTCGATCTGCACGACGATCTGGGGCATCCCTTCTTCGAGAAGTCCCAGGGTCTCTGACGGCGCATTAATCGTCACGACGGCATAGACGGGGGGCTTCTACCCGTTTATGCTCGCCGTGCTTTTCCAACAACCAAGAGGGGATATCCCATGGCTCATATGTTCACTGGCGGCTGCGCACACCACCCCAGTCACTCCGATAGTTATCCGGTCGACAACCACACCTGCCACTGCTCCGTGTGCAAACGCGTAACCGGCCAGGCTGACACCCACGTCGTGTTCTTCAAGCACGATGATCTGGCCGTGCAGGGCGCCGATTCGCTCAAACGCGTGCCGTTCAACGACCAGAATCCCAATGGTCCGCTGGATCTGTGCCTGTGCGAAACCTGCGGCACGCCGATCATGCTGGATGACAAACAGGGCCGTATCCGCGTCGTGGTGCCCAACCTGATGGGCTACGATGCCGCGCTGCTGCCGGCTACCTACCACGCTTTCTTCGATCCCGCCGCCGGCTCCGCCCAGCCGCAGGATGGCCGTCCGGTCTACGAAAGCCTGCGTCCCAACTTTGAGTGGCCGCAGGGCAATTAAGCCCGACGGTTACCGCGGGTGGCCTGGTGTCGCCCGCACCGGATAAAAAGAAGCCCGGGCGAGCCCCGGGCTTTTTCGTCCCGAGCCCATGCAACATCGTAAACTCTATGCCGTCGTTGCTCTGATCCTGGTCATGGTGCTGGGCTTTCTGGCCACCAGCATCTCCAGCTACTTCCTGGCGCGCGACTCGCTCACCACGCAAATCGCCGAACAGAGCCTGCCGCTCACCAGCGACAACATCTATTCCGAAATCCAGCGCGACCTGCTGCGCCCGGTGCTGATCTCATCGCTGATGGCCACCGACACCTTCCTGCGCGACTGGGTGATGGCCGGCGAACAGGAACCGGAACTGATACGCGCCTACCTGGCGGAAATCCAGGCGCGCTACGGCACGATCACGGCTTTTTTCGTGTCGGAGGAAACCCAGCGCTACTACCATTCCACCGGCGTGCTCAGAACCCTCGACACGACCGATCCGGAAGATGTCTGGTATGCGCGCGTGCGGGAAATGCGCGACCCCTACGAAATCAACGTCGACCACGATACCTACGACCGCTCGCGGCTGAGCATCTTCATCAACTATCGGGTACTGGATTACACCGGCAACTACATCGGCGCCACCGGCGTGGGGCTGGCTGTGAGTTCGGTGGCGCGCCTGATCAGCGACTACCAGGAACGCTACGGCCGCACCATCTACTTCGTGGACCGCCAGGGCAATCTCACCCTGACCCCCGGCAATACTGCGGCGTTCGAGGCAGCCCGGCTGCAGGAACGTCCTGGCCTGGGCGGACTGGCCACCCAGGTGCTCAGCACGCCTAGCACCAGCCTTACCTATCTGGACCCCGACGGACACAAGATTTACCTGAACAGCCGCCTGGTGCCCGAATTCGACTGGTACCTGGTGGTGGAGCAGCGGGAAAACAGCGCCGCCGGCGCTATCGCCAATACCCTGTGGATCAACATGGGGCTGGCGCTCGGCATCATGGCGCTGGTGCTGTTCGCGGCGCATTACTCGCTCAGGGCCTGGCAGCGGCAGCTGGAACAGATGGCCACCACCGACCGGCTCACCGGGGTGGCGAACCGGCACAAGCTGGAAACCCTGTTCGACCATCAGGTCAAGCGCATGGCGCGCGAGAAGCGGCCCTTGTCCGTGGTGATGCTGGACGTCGACCATTTCAAGAAAATCAACGACACCTGGGGCCATCAGGGTGGCGACCAGGTGCTCAGGGCCATGGCCGAACTTGCGGAGCGGCACGTGCGCGCCTCCGACGTGGTGTGCCGCTGGGGCGGCGAGGAATTCCTGCTGCTGCTCGACAATTGCGACCTGATGGAGGCCGAGGCGCGGGCCACCACCATCGTGGCGGCGGCACGCGACATGCAACTGCCCTACGGGCGTGAATTCATCCAGGTAACCGCCAGCTGCGGTGTTGCCACCTACAGCAAGGGGGATTCGCTGGACAGCCTGGTGGCACGCGCCGACGGTGCGCTGTACCAGGCCAAGCGCGACGGCCGCGACCGGGTATGCGCCGCGGCGTTCGCCTGAAGAGGACAAGGGGCGGTGTTGCCGCTCCCTCGAAAGTTCAGCGCTGGTAGGAAATGCGGTAGATCAGATTCGCGCCATCGTCGCTCAGCAGCAGCGACCCGTCCCTGGCCACTGTCAGCGCCACCGGCCGGCCCCAGGCATTGCCATCCTCGGCAATGAATCCCACCAGAAAATCCACGTATTCGCCCGTCGGCTCGCCATTGGCGATCGGCACGGTCACGATCTTGTGGCCGGTGCGGTGGCCGCGGTTCCAGGAACCATGCAGCACCGCGAAGCCCTGCCCGGCGTACTCGCTGGGGAAGGCCGAGCCGCCGCTTGGCTGGACAGGGTAGAACTCCAGGTCCACTGCCGCCGAATGCGCCGTGTACGGCACGTCGGGACGCAGCGCCTTGCCGCTCAGGTCGGGGCGATCGCCCGCCAGGCGCGGATCCTCGTGGCTGCCCATGTAGTACCAGGGCCAGCCGTAATAACCGCCTTCCTGCACGCGGGTGGAATAGTCGGGCACCAGGTCGTCGCCGAGCATGTCGCGTTCGTTGGTGGTGCACCACAGGTCGCCGGTGGCGGGCTGCACCGTCAGGCCCACGCAATTGCGGATGCCGGTGGCGTAGAGCTTGCCGGGCGCGGTGCTGCCCATCTCGAACACCATGATGGCGGCGCGGTTTTCCTCCGGGCCCCAGGCGGCGCCCAGGCCGTGTTCGGCGTCCCACGCCAGCGCTTCTTCCGCGCTTTTCTTGGGCATGTCTTCCGCCACGTTGGACTGCGAGCCCACCGAGACGAACATGCGCCTGCCGTCGGGCGAAAAGGCCAGGTCGCGGGTGTAGTGCCCACCGCCTACCGGCGACAGCTGCGGCACCACCACTTCGGGCACGCTGCCCGCCACGGTGTCGCCCACCCGGTAGGAATAGCGCACCACGCGATTGGTTTCGGCAATGTAGACCCACTGCGGGTTGTCGCCGGCGGGGTAGAAAGCGATGCCTAGCGGCTGCAGCAGACCCTGCGCGAATACGTCCACGTTCTCCGCGCGGCTGCCGTCGGCGCTGGCACGGATCACCTTGATCCGTCCGCTCTGGGTTTCGGCCAGGAAGATGTCGCCGTTCGGCGCCACCCGCATGGCGCGGGGGCCGCTGAGGCCACTGGCGAACACGTTTACCCTGAAGCCTTGCGGCACCCGCAGTTCGGCATCGTCCGGTTTTGCCACCAGGCTGGGGAAGTTGTTGGCCGACGGCGTGGCGAAGGGCTCGGGCAACTGGTCGAGATCGACGCGGTGCACGCGGCCGGGCGCGTCGTTTTTCCAGTCGGCTTCACCGGGCGGCGGCCCCGCGGCGGGTGTGGCGGCAAAGCCGCCGGTGAATGCGCGCGGCTGTTCGTCCTGGAAGGTACCGTTGCCCAGGGCTTCGAAATAGG
>DATMFX010000260.1:0-3108 GCA_035555995.1 Hyphomicrobiales bacterium
GCCGCTCATGAGCGCCAGCGCTGCTCGGCTTCCCGGTCGGTGTGCTTGGCATCGACCCAATGCTCGCCGGTTTCGTCCAGGCTCTTCTTCCAGAACGGCGCGCGGGTCTTGAGATAGTCCATGATGAATTCGCAGGCGGTGAACGCCGAGTGGCGATGCCCGCTGCTGACGCCCACGAACACCACCTGCTCGCAGGCGCGCAAATGGCCGATGCGGTGGATGATGGTCACGTCGCACAGCGGCCAGCGGCCTGCCGCCTCCGTGGCGATTTCCCGCAGGGAGCGTTCAGTCATCCCCGGGTAGTGCTCCAGGAACAGGCCATCGACGCGCGCCGCGCCGTCCAGGTCCCGCACCAGGCCGACGAAGGTGACGATGGCGCCCACCGCGCCGCCACGCGCACGCAGGATGCGGCTTTCCGCTTCCACCGAAAAATCCGCCTGTTGCACCCGAATGGTCGGTTCCACACTAGCCTCCTGTTACTGGCGGAAAGAACGCCACTTCATCGCCGTCATCGAGCACGGCATCGGCATCGCGCACTTCCTGGTTGACGGCCACCATCACCTGCTCGTCCTGCAGCGCCTGCTGCCACTTGGCACCTTCCCGCTGCGCCAGCGCGGCGACCAGCTCGCGCACGGTCAGGCCCGCGCGCCAGGCAAGCGCGGTGCCATCGCCCAGCGTCTCGCGCAGGCCGGCGAAGAACAGCACGTCGATCATGGCGCCTGCGACTCCCCGGGCGCCTGCCAATGGCCCGATTTGCCGCCGGATTTTTCCAGCAGGCGCAGTTGCTGCACCACCATGCCGCGATCCACCGCCTTACACATGTCATACAGGGTAAGCGCCGCCACTGAAGCGGCGGTGAGCGCTTCCATCTCCACGCCGGTCTGGCCCGCTACCTTGCAGGTGGCGGTGATGCGCACCCGGCTGGCCTCGGGTTCGGCGCTCAGTTCCACCGCCACGCTGCTCAGCATCAAGGGATGGCACAGCGGAATCAGGTTGGCACACTGCTTGGCCGCCTGGATACCGGCGATGCGCGCCACGGCGAACACGTCGCCCTTTTTGTGGCCGCCGCTCTGGATCAGCGCCAGCGTTTCGGGCCGCATGAGCACCAGCGCCTCGGCCACGGCCTCGCGCTCGGTGACGGCCTTGGCGCCGACGTCCACCATGCGGGCCTGGCCGCGGTCGTCGAGATGGGTCAGTGTGCTCATTTAGCGTTCCTTTACCTAAAGTGGGCATTATCCCCTTAGGCTACGCATTTATGAAGGCGCCCGGTTGCGGTAGGATGCAGCCCCTTTGCAACGAGGCAGTTATGGTCTGGCTGGCGCACAATTCGGTGGCCACCATCGTGGAACGCGAGGGCCTGTTCCTGATGGTGGAGGAAACCGACGTGGACAACACCGGTACCCAGCGTACCGTGTTCAATCAACCCGCGGGACACCTGGAAGCGCAGGAAACGCTGTTCGCGGCCGCCGTGCGCGAAACCCTGGAGGAAACCGCCTGGCGGGTGGAACTGACTGCCCTGGTGGGGGTGTATCACTACCCGGCGCCGAACGGCGTTACCTACATCCGGCACTGTTTCGCGGCCAGCCCGCTCGGACATGATCCCGAACGCGCGCTCGACGGCGACATCATCGCCGCGCACTGGCTCAGCGCCGCCACCATCCTCGCCCCCGATTTCGCCGCGCGCAGCCCCATCGTGGGACGCTGCCTGCGCGACTACCTGGCGGGCCACCGCTATCCCCTGCAACTGCTCCACCATCACGGCCTGCCGGCATGAACGCGGGCAAGATCATCGTCGGCATGTCCGGTGGCGTGGATTCTTCCGTGGCAGCCCTGCTGTTGCTCGAACAGGGCTTCCAGGTGGAAGGGCTGTTCATGAAGAACTGGGACGAGGACGACGGCACCGACTATTGCACCGCGCTGGCCGACCTGGCCGACGCCCAGTCGGTGTGCGACCGCCTGGGCATTCGCCTCCATACCGCCAGTTTCGCCGCCGAATACTGGGACCAGGTGTTCGAGCACTTTCTGCAGGAATACCGCGCCGGACGCACACCGAATCCCGACATCCTCTGCAACCGCGAAATCAAGTTCAAGGCGTTCCTGGACTATGCGCTGGCGCTTGGCGCCGACCACATCGCCACCGGCCACTACGCCAGGCTGGCGCGGGTGGAAAGCCAGGTGCAGTTGCTCAAGGCACGCGACGGCAACAAGGATCAGAGCTACTTTCTCAGCGCCGTCAATGAAGCGCAGCTGGCGCGCAGCCTGTTCCCGCTTGGCGAACTCGACAAGCCCGCCGTGCGGGCGCTGGCGCAGCAGCATGATTTGGTCACCCACGCCAAGAAGGACAGCACCGGCATCTGCTTCATCGGCGAACGCCGCTTCCGCGATTTCCTGCAAACCTATCTGCCGGCGCAGCCGGGCCGGATCGAAACGCCCGAGCGCCAGGTGCTCGGCGAACACCACGGCCTGATGTACCACACCCTGGGCCAGCGCGAAGGCCTTGGCATCGGCGGCGTGAAAGGCGGCGACGAGGCACCCTGGTACGTGGCCGCTAAGGATCTGGAACGCAACGTCCTCGTCGTGGTGCAGGGCAACCAGCATCCCCTGCTCTATAGCGACACATTGCAGGTGGCCCGGATGGAATGGATCAATGCGGAGCATCCCGCCCTGCCGCTGCACTGCAGCGCCAAGACCCGCTACCGCCAGCCGGATCAGCGGTGCGAGGTAATCCCCGTGGCGTCAGGCGGTTGCGAAGTGCGCTTTGCAGCACCGCAGCGCGCCGTCACGCCCGGCCAGCAGCTGGTGCTTTACGCAGGCGAACGCTGCCTCGGCGGCGGCGTGATCGAACGCACGTGGAGCCGCCATGCGTGAGCTACCGGTCGAACTGCGGCGTACCCTCGCCATCGCCGGCGTGGTGCAGGCCAGCTTTCTGACCCACCAGTTGGCACAGCATGGCCTCGCCGCCCAGGACAAGCTGGCGCCGCTGGTCGGCAGTCTGTTCGTACTGACGCCGCGGTCGGTAGCGGACATCTACGGCCCGCCCGCCAGGCTGCGCCTTGGCCTGCAGCTGTTGGTGGAGATCATCGAAGACGGCACCGCCAGCCCCGCCAA
>DATMFX010000261.1:0-3011 GCA_035555995.1 Hyphomicrobiales bacterium
TGGTGGTGGTGTGCGACGAGCCGGCCTCGCTCACGGACGCCTACGCGCTGATCAAGGTGCTTGGCCAGGAACACGGCGTGCGCCGCTTCCAGGTGATCGGCAACATGGTGCAGGACGCCGCGCACGGCCGGCAGCTCTACGGCAAGTTGTCGCGCGTGGCGGAGCATTACCTGGCGGACGTGGCGCTTGGCTACCTCGGCGCGGTGCCGTTCGACGAACGCCTGAAACAGGCGGTGCGCCAGCAGCGCGCCCTGATGCAGCAAAGCCCCTACAGCGCCAGCGGACTGGCCTTCCAGCAACTGGCCGAACGGATAACGGCACTGCCGCGCCAGACGGCGCCGGGCTATTTCGAGTTTTTCGCCAACCGCTGCGAGCGGGGGGCGCCGGCGATGGGGAGAACCGCATGATGAACACCAGCGTGGCCACCGAATACCGGGCCAACCACTATTTCGAGCGCGACCAGCTGTTCGACGAACACGTCGCCCTGGTGAAGACCATCGCCCAGCACATCTGCGTGCGCCTGCCGCCGGGGCAAACGCTGGACGACCTGATCCAGGTGGGGCTGATCGGTCTGTTGGAAGCTTCGCGTATCTACGATCCCTCGCTTGGCGCCAGCTTCAAGAGCTATGCCACCATCCGCATCCGCGGTGCCATCATGGACGAGCTGCGCCGCCAATCGTTCGTGCCGCGTTCGGTGCAGCAGAAATCCAAGCAGCTGTCGGAAGCCATCACCACCGTGGAACGCCGCGAGGGCCGTGCCGCCACCGACCGTGAGATCGCGCGGCAGCTTGGCTGCAGCCTGGGGGACTACCATCAGATGCTGGAACTGGTGTCCGGCTGCGCCGTGTTCAGCCTGGACGACGAGGACAACGCCTTCGAGCCCGCAGGCCCGGACGATTTGGCGCTCAATGAAATCCACGAGGCTGCCGTTAAGAAGAAACTGACGGAGGTGATCGCCGGGCTGCCCGACCAGGAGAAGCTGGTCGTCGCGCTGTATTACGACCAGGAACTGAACCTGCGCGAAATCGGCGCGGTGCTGGACGTCACCGAGTCGCGGGTATGCCAGATCCACAGCCAGGCCATCGGCAGGATGCGCGCGCGTATGCGCCAGTGGATAGAGGCTGAACGCCATATGTAAAACTTCTCACAACGCTGGGGGATTGTTCCTGCATGGACATCATGACTGTCATCGGCATCGCGGTAGGGCTCGTGGCAATCCTGGGGGGCAACATGCTGGAAGGGGGGCATACCGATTCGCTCCTGATCTTCACTGCGTTTTTCATCGTGTTCGGCGGCACGCTCGGCGCCGTGATGGTACAGACGCCGCGGCCGATCTTCATGCACGCGCTCAAGCGCCTGCGCTGGCTGTTCCAGCCGCCAACCGTGGACGGCAAGGCGGCGATCGCCAACATCATCGAATGGGCCCAACTGGCGCGCAAGGAGGGCTTGCTGAGCCTGCAGGCGGTGGCCGAGCAGGAACGCGATCCCTTCGCCAGGGCCGGTCTGCAGATGCTTGCCGACGGCGGCGAACCCGACACCATCCGCAGCATTCTCGAAGTGGAAATGGCCACCAGCGAGCACAAGGAAATGCAGGCGGTGAAGGTGTTCGAAGGCTTCGGCGGTTATGCGCCCTGCATCGGCATCATCGGCGCGGTGATGGGCCTGATCCATGTCATGAACAACCTCGCCGAGCCGGCCGCGCTTGGGCCGGGCATCGCGGTGGCGTTCGTGGCCACCATCTACGGCGTGGGCATGGCCAACCTCCTGTTCCTGCCGGCGGCCAACAAGCTCAAGACCATCACCGGCGAACAGCTGCACTACAAGGAAATGGTGCTCGACGGACTGGTATGCATCGCCGAGGGCGAAAATCCGCGCAACATCGATAGCAAGCTGCAGGGCTATCTTTAAAGCCGGCCTGCCGGCGGAGAGCGGAGCATGGCCAGAAAACGCAAAGCCCATCAGGAACATGAAAACCACGAACGCTGGCTGGTGTCCTATGCGGATTTCATCACGCTGCTGTTTGCGTTCTTCGTGGTGATGTATTCGATTTCCTCGGTCAACGAGGGCAAGTACCGGGTGCTGTCCGATTCGATGGTGGCGGCGTTCCGTTCCACGTCGCGCACGGTGCGGCCGATCCAGGTGGGCGAACCGGCCCAGGCCTCGCGCGCCGCGATCGACTCCACCATGAATACGCCGCGCCCACGCAATGAAACCCCGGTATTCATCGAGAACCTGCGCAGCGAACCCTTCATGCCGATCAAGCTGCAGCGCAGTATCGATATCAACGAAAACGACTGGGCGCTGGATGCCGCGCAGGAACAGGTGAGCGCGCTGGCCGGCGAAGTGAGCGAGGCGATGCGGCAACTGCTGGACGCAGGCAAGGTGGAGGTGCGCGCCAACCGCCTGTGGCTGGAAGTGGAGGTGCGCACCAGTTTCCTGTTTCCTTCCGCCAGCGCCGAGCCGTCCATCGACGCGGAAATCATCCTGTCGCAGCTGGCTTCGGTGTTGAAGCAGCATGCCAACCGCCTGCACGTGGAAGGTCATACGGACGACCAGCCGATCCAGTCGTCGCTCTATCCCTCCAATTGGGAATTGTCGTCGGCGCGCGCGGCGGCGGTGGTGCGCCTCCTGGCCGGCTTCGGCATCGCACCGCAGCGAATGGCCTCGGTGGGCTATGGCGAATACCGCCCAGTGGCCGACAACGGCTCCGAACTCGGGCGCGCGCTGAACCGGCGCGTGCTGATCATCGTGCTGGCCAACCTGCAGGACGATGCCGAGGAAGCGTCGGTCACGCAGTTCGAACTGTTGCAGCAACGGCTGCGCCAGGCGCCTGGTTTTGGCATGATCAACTAAGCGGGTTGTTCAATCCGCGGCTGCATTTGTTGCTGGATCTGTCATTGCCGCTGAACCCGGCCCCGCACCGACTCCCAGGCTGCCACTGGTTTGCAATCGACTCAGTTGCGGCTTGCCTGCCAGGCAGCATCCACCCGCAGCGCTTCCACCGCGGCCTC
>DATMFX010000262.1:0-2309 GCA_035555995.1 Hyphomicrobiales bacterium
AGGCCTTTCTGGATCTGCGGAATCAGGTTGATCAGCAGCGAGCCCAACCCGATGGCGAGAAAGCAGGAAATCGCGGCGAGGCGGTTGCGGTCCAGATTGCGCAGCGCCAGCTTGCGCGTTACCTGCTTCTGGTGCGAATAGCGACCGCAGGCGCGTAATATCATCCAGGCGATCGCGCCAAGCACGCCGATGGCCGCCAGAAAACCGCCCACGAACAAACTGCCCACTTTTACCGAGTTCGACTGCCACATCGCCAGCGCCCAGAACACCAGCAGAATCGGCGCATAGCTGGCCAGGTGCCGCTGCCAATGGCCCTGCATGGCCGCGGGGCTCACGGTTTCGTGGAACAGCCCGATCGGATTCAGGTCGTAGATTTTCGAGAGGATCGGCAAGCAGCAGATGATGCTGCCGAGCGTGCCGAGAAACAGCGCCAGCAAAAGCGAGTTCAGGTGCATGGCATTGCTGAAGCCGCGCGGCAGAAAGCCCTCGAACAGCTGCGGCAGCAGCGGCAGCGAAAACCAGGCGATGGTGCTGGCGATGAGCGCGCTGATCGTGCCGAGCAGCGTGATCTGCACCAGCGCCATCAGATACGCTTGCCGTGGCGTGCCGCCCAGGCACATCAAAATCGCCATGTCGCGGAAGCGGCTGGTGAAAAAGCTGCGGAACAGATACGCCGCGCCCACGCCGGCAAGGAACAGCGCAATCAGTGCGATCAGCCCGAGATAGTCGTTCATGTAGCCGAGGATTTCGCCGAGGTCTTCGCTTTCCTCTTCATGCGTGGTCAGGCTGACGCGGCGCGTATCGCGGAACACCTGCCGTTCGATCACGCGAAAGCGATCGTCCAGCGTGCTGACGTCGAAACCCGGCGGCAGCTTGTAGAAGCGCGAATAGGTGATGCGGCTGCCCAGTTGGATCAAGCCGGTGGCTTCCACCGAGGGCAGGCTCATGTAGATGGCGGGGAAGTTGGTCATCACGCTGATGGTGCTGCTGGGGTCTTCCAGGATCACGTCGGCCACGGTAAAGCTGCTCTCGCCGATCTTGAGCGTGTCGCCCACGTCCAGTTCCAGCGCCACCAGCAGGTCGCGCGCCACCCACACCCGCGGCTGGGCGAACAATTCTTCGCGCGCCTGGCTTTGCAGCACCGAGCCACTGTTTTGCAGAACGATGTCGCCATATTGGGGGAAGCCGGCTTCGATGCCGAGAATCTGGCTCATGCGCGAGTGGCCGTTGCCGGAGACCATGGAGAGGAAGGAGATCTGGTCGGTGTGTTCGAAGCTGTTGCCGAGCAGGCTTTCGGCCATGGAGGTTTCCACTTCCGTGAGGGGGAAGCGGGAGGATATCTGGACGTCGGCGGTGAGGATGGCTTTGGAGTTGTTCTGGAGGTGCTGGTCGATGGCGGCCTTGAAGGAGTCGAGGGCGATGAAGCCGATGAGGCCGATGCTCAGGTTCAGCACGAAGAAGAGGCTGAATTTGCCGTTGTTGGTGATTTCCTTCCAGGCGAGTTTTAGCCAGAGCATGTGGATTTCCTACTTGTTTTGCTTCATTTGGTGGGCAGGCGGCGGGGTACTGAGGGGTGAGACACGCCGTAAACCCATCCCTGGGGGCTCCCTTCGGCCGTCCCTGGCCTCAGAGGGTCTCACCCCTCAGTACCCCGCCGCCTGCCGCGTACATTCGTGGGCTGTTCGGGAATGCCAGGTTGAGTATCTGCGTATAGGAAAAGAGTCAGTGAACAGACCGGAATTCGCGGATTTCATGGCGCGCCATCCTATATGAATCTGCCGTCCTGCAGGCGTTGTTCCCGCGCGCAGCGTTTGGCCAGTTCCTCGTTGTGCGTCACGAACAGCATGGTCATGCCGTGCTCGCGTACCAGGTCGAAGATCATGTCGGACACGTAGGCGCCGGTCTTGCTGTCCAGATTGCCGGTGGGTTCGTCGGCGAGCAGGATGGCGGGGCGTACCACCATGGCGCGGGCGATGGCCACGCGCTGGCATTCGCCGCCGCTCATCTGGTGGGGGAAGTGTGTCTTGCGTTTCCCCAGGCCCACCTGTTCCAGCGCTTGTTCCGCCTTGGCCGCGGCTTGCGCATCGTGGAACAGGTCCAGCGGCAGTGACACGTTTTCCAACGCGGTCAGGTGCGACATCAAGTGGAATTGCTGGAAGATGATGCCGATGTTGCGGGCGCGGAATTTCGAGAGTTGCTCTTCGCTCAGGGCCTGGAGGTTCTGGCCGTTGAGGATGATGCTGCCGGACGTGGGGGCGTCGAGGCCGGCGAGCAGGGTGAGCAGGGTGGATTTGCCGCTGCCGGATTGC
>DATMFX010000263.1:0-5197 GCA_035555995.1 Hyphomicrobiales bacterium
GACGTTGCCGGTGCGGGCCACCAGCATGAGCGCCGTCTGCCCTTCGGGGTTGGGGGAATCCACATCCGCGCCGGCGCGCAGCAACAGATCGAGAATGGCGGCATCGCCCACTTCGGCGGCCAATTGCATCGGGTTGGCACCGTAGCGGTTGGAAAGGTTGGGATCGGCACCGGCGTCGAGCAGCGCGGCCACGCGTTCGGCGTCCTGTTCGTACACGGCGTAGTGCAGGGCGCTGCTGCCATCGGGGCCGCGCCAGGTGATGGCTTCACGCGCGGGCACGTCGGCGGTGGGTGGCTCGATGGCAAACGTCTGGGCGCCTGCCAGGAGGATGGCGCAGGTCAACAGCGCGGCGGCGAATGCGCGCGGTTTGCCGGAAGGACGGGGCGACAACCTATACCTCCGCGAACGGGCCGGTGCTGTCGGCGAAGCTGTCGACGGGAACCCCAGCCTTTTCCAGCATGGTGTGCAGTATCGCGGCGTGCGGGGTGTCCTGCGGAAAGTGCAGATGCTGGCCGCCCTTGATGCCGCCGCCCTTGCCCACCAGCACCTGAGGTAGGGGATCGTTGTTGTGCACATCGCTGTTGCTCATGTTGCTGCCGAACAGAATGATGCTGTGGTCGAGCAGCGAGCCGTCGCCGTCCTCGATCTGCGCCAGGCGCTCGGCGAATTTGGCGAAACGCTCGGTATGGTAGCGCTGCACGCGGATCAGGCGCTCGAACTTGTCCGGGTTGTTCTGGTGGTGCGACAGCGGATGGAAGGCTTCGTCGATGCCCACCACCGGGTACACGCGCATGCTGGCTTCCTTGACCATGCGCATCGAGGCGATGCGGGTCTGGTCGGTCTGCCAGGCCAGCGCCATCATTTCGAACTGGATGTCGAGCAGTTCGCCGAAATCGTCCGGCGGTCCGATCGGCGCGTCAGGCAGGCCCTGCAGGCCGCGCGCGCTGGCTTCGAGTTTCTGGATGCGTCGTTCAATTTCGCGCACGGAATCGAGATAGTCGCCCACCAGGATGCGGTCTGCCGGGTCCAGCTTGCGGTTGAGGCTGTCGGTGGCTTCCTTGACGTAGTCGAGCAGGCTGGTGGATTGCTGCAGGATGGCGATGCGTTCCTCGTAGTTGTCGCCCTGGCCGAACATGGAATAGAAGACCTTGCGCGGGTTGCCCTCCATGGGCAGTGGCTGCAGCGGCGTGCGGTAGGAAACCGCGCCGCCGGGCTCGCCGCACAGTTCCAGCGAAGGCAGCGGCGTGTCCTGGCCGATGTGGCGCGCGGCGAGCTGGTCGACGGTAACGCCGTTGAGGCCGCTGGCGCTGCGGTCGCGGTCGTTGGGATTGACGCAGGACAGCCAGGTTTCCTCGATGATGCCGTGCGGGTTGGTGCTTTCGCCGCCCTTGTTGCGTAGCCCGCTCACCACGGTGACGTAGTCGCGCAGATCCGCCAGGGGTTCCAGGATCGGCGAAAACGCGAAGTCGCGGCCGGTCTGCTGCGGCACCCAGGCTTGCATCACGGCGCCGTGCGGAAAATACACGTAGCCGAGGCGCGTGCGCGGCGCGGCGGCGGTTTGCGCCAGCGCGGTGGACGCGGGAATCATGGCATCGAGCAGCGGCAGGCCCAGGGCGATGCCGGTGCCGCGCAGTACGGTGCGGCGCGACAGATGCTTCTTGCTGTTGAACATGGGAGCCTCCTATTGGAGCGTCACCTGCTTGGCAGGTGCGTTCTCGGTGGTGCTGAGCCCCTCGCGCAGGCGGAAGGCCGGGCTTTGCACGATGTGATACACGATGCTTTCGAAACGGTAGTCGTCCGCCGCGGCGGCTTTCACGATGTCGCGCACCAGCGGCATGTCCTGCCAGGTGAGCTGGCGGCCGAGCGCGTAGGTCATCAGGTTTTCGGTGAGCGTCTGCACGAACATGTCGCTGCGTGCCACCAGCGCGGCGCGCAGATCGGCCGGGCCGTCGATGGCAACGCCGTCGGGCAGCACGCCCGAGGTGTCGATGGCGGTGAGCGTGTCGCGGTCGTGGGTGCGGAACTGGCCCACGGTGTCGAAGTTTTCCAGCGCCATGCCCAGCGGGTCCATCACGCCGTGGCAGCCGAAGCAGACTGGGTTGGAACGATGCTGTTCCAGACGCTCGCGCACCGTGCGCGCCGGGCCGCTGCCGTTCTCGGGCAGGGCTTCCACGTTCGGCGGTGGCGGCGAGGGCGGCGTGCCGAGTATGCGTTCCAGTATCCAGGCGCCGCGCAGCACCGGCGAGGTACGGTTGGGGTTGGCGGTGAGCATGAGGATGGCGCCCTTGCCGAGCAGGCCGTAGCGGTTGGCGTCGCTCAGCGGCACCTTGCGGAAGCGGCTGCCCTTGATGTCCTCGATGCCGTAGTGCATCGCCAGGCGTTCGTTGAGGTAGCTGTAGTCGGCATCCAGCAGGCGCACCACGCTCTGGTCGCTGCGCAGCACGCTGTCGATGAAGAGGCTCAGCTCCTCCTTGAACATCGGCCGCGGGTCCAGGAAGTTACTGGCATAGGGAAAGAGGCCGCGGTTGGGCACGATTTCGTCCAGTTTGTCCAGGTGCAGCCATTGGAACGCAAAGTCGTCCACCAGGGTCTTGGCGCGTTCGTCGGCCAGCATGCGCTGCAGCTGCGCGCGCAGGGTGTCGGGCTGGCTCAGCTGATTGGCGTTGGCCAGGGTGAGCAGTTCGTCGTCGGGCAGGCTGCTCCACAGGAAGAACGACAGGCGCGAGGCCAGCTCCAGGTCGCCCAGCGCCAGCAGTTCACCGTCGTTGCCGCCGGTTTCGGCGCGGTACAGGAAGTGTGGGCTTACCAGGATGGCGCTCAGCGCTTCGCGGATGCCGGTGTCGAAATCGGCACCGTTGCGTGCCTGTTCGTAGAAGGCCAATAAGGGAGCGAGGTCTTCATTGTTGAGCGGGCGGCGGAAGGCGCGGGTGGCGAGGTTGTCGATGATCTCCTGGGCGCAGGCGCGTTCCTCGGCGCTTTCGCGCGGGTAGCAGCTGAAGATGTGCTGCCGGCTGACCGATTCGCTCATGCCGGCCACGCTCAATGGGCCGCGAATCTGCAGGGCGTGAACGCCGTGCACGCGATCCTGACCGCCTTCGAGCGCGCGAATTGAACTGCGTTCGTCGCTTTCGGCGAAGCTGCGCTGCACGAAGGTGATGGTCACCTCGTGCTGGCCGGCGGTGGCGGCGAAGCGGATGCCGCGCAGGCGGTCGTTGATTTCCGCCACGGCGTCGTCCTGGATCTGGTCGATGGCCTTGTGGTCGGCTTCGCCGCCGATCACGGTGCGAAAAATCTCCTCGCCATCGAGCAGCGCCACCACGGTGTTCTCGAATTCCATGTTCGGCACTTCGCGCGCCAGCGCCAGGTCGCCGATGGTGAGCTCGTATTCGCCGTCGGCCAGGAAATTGTAGGTGGCGCTCATGCCGCCGCGGGTGCCGAACGGCATGCCGGCGTTGTGGCGCTGCTGGCTGCCGGTGCCCGGCGTGCCGCGTGGCGGCAGCGAGATGATCATGTCGGCCACGTTGCCGTAGGTTTCCATGATCGGGATCGGCCGGGGATCGCCCACGGCGTCGTGCGCGATGGTGCGCGCGGCGCTGAGGTACTGGTCGATGAAGGCGGGGCTTACCTGCAGCGCGGAGGCGTTATTGTCGTAGCCGCCCCTGAGGTCGTCGCGCGGCAGCAGGGCGGCGGCGTCGATGTCCAGGCCCAACAGGTCATCGATGGCGTTCTGGTATTCGCGGCGGTTGAGCCGGCGCAGCGGCACGCGGCCGGCGGGCGCTGTATGGAGGTCCACGCCGGAATCGAGCGAGTGTTCCAGCCAGCCGGAAAGCGCGGCCACCTCCTTGTTGCTGGGGTGTTCCGCGCCCGGCGGAGGCATGAGACCGCCGCGCACCTTGCGCAGGGCTTTTTCAAAGGTTTCGGCTTGCTGGGGGATGTCTTCGGGCGCCATCAGGTCGAAGGCGAGGCTGCCGGCCCAGTCGGCGGTGTTGTGGCATTCCATGCAGTAGCGTTCGACCAGCGGCCACTGGCTGTCTTCGTCCTGGGAGAGCGCGGCGGGGGCGCAGGCGAGCAGGCACAGGCCTGTGGCAAGCGCCAACGGGCGGCGTGCGGGCGAAATTGAACCGAACCGTTTCTGCATGGTGGTCGACGCCTCTGGGGGTTCCTTGTGTTTTTATTATGGCCTTGTGGCCCGATTGTGCCGGGGGGAGAGCGGTTTTGTCCACTGCATTGGGAGTGAAGTGGGCGCCTGGGCCCTCATCACCCCCAAGCATTTCATTTCCCGATGGTGGCCATCAGGTCCGCGCGGGTCTGGGGGTTCTGCGCGGCATGCACGGCCAGATAGGCATCGAAGTCGAGGGCGTTGCTGTCCACGTAATTGGCCAGGTCCACCACGAAGGGGTTGGGTTCGGCGCCGGGTTGGGGCAGGGTGAAGTCGGCCTGGAACAGCACGCGCTGTTTTGGCAGCAGGCCCACCAGCATGCCTTCGCTGTGCAGGGTGGGCACGTGGTGCAGTTCGAGGCGGTTGGTGTCGTCCTCGAGCACGGTGAGCGCGCCGACCTCGCTCATGAACTGCGGATCCAGCGTGGCTTCGCCCAGCAGGGTGCGTGGAGTGCTCAGCGCCATGTTCAGGAACGGCACGTTGAGTTCGTGGGTGACCACGGTGACGCCTGCGCGCACGAACGGCACCATGCCGGCGGTGTGGTCCGAATGCGGGTGGGAATTGACCAGGTAGCGGATCGGCTTGTCGGGAAACTGCGCTTGCGCCGCCGCCAGCACCTGCTCGCCCCAGGCTTCGGACTGGCCGGCTTCGAACACCACGATGTGATCGCTGAATTCGATCACCAGGGCGGTGTAGCCGCCGTTCACGCTCCACAGGCCTTCGCCGATCTGCGTCAGCGCGGCAGTGGGGGCGCCACCGGGGCCACCCTGGCCGCCACCGCCCGCCGGCGCCGCGGGGAAGCTGAGCAGCGTGGCGGCATCGGCGGGATTGGGGCTGGCGTCGCTGACCTCGACACCGAACACGCCGCCGCTGCCGCGCTGCTGTTCCATGGTGGTGGGTACCTGCACGCCGTCGAAATCGCGGTAGCCGGAATACAGTGCGGCCACCAGCATGTCGCCCATGAAGGCGTCCTCGACGCGGGTTTCCACCCGCTGGATGCGATTGTCGCCGTCGAGGTAGCCGGTCACGGTATAGCGC
>DATMFX010000264.1:0-8836 GCA_035555995.1 Hyphomicrobiales bacterium
CGCAATAAGCGCCACGCATGCGGATCGCGCGACTCAGGCGTGAGCTTCGTCACAGCGCCCGCATCTGCTCCCCCTGCCCGCGGGACCAGTGATTGCAGCCCCCCAGGTGACTAGGCTAGGCTCCCTTCAGTTCCCGATTCCAGTATTCGCAGCCCCAGAACAGGCAGTTCCAATTGCCAGCCCGCCCCAACCGACGATGACGCAAGGCAACCCGCCAACAGCACTCGACGCCCTGTCCGACAGCGGCGCCGCCACTCCCCTGGTGGTGGGTATCGGCGTGGCCGACGACGGCCTGGAATTGCTACAGCAGTTCCTGAGCATCCTGCCGGAATCGCTGAGCGCCCAGGCCTTCGTGGTGGTGCAGAGCGCAAACGCCGACTACCGCGGCATGCTTGCCGACCTGCTTGGCCGCCACGCCACGCTGGAACTGGCCACCATCGACATGCCGCTCGTGCCCCACCCCGGCATGCTCTATCTGGTCCGCCCGCACCAGCATCCGTTGCTGCAGCAGGGACGCTTGCTGTCCACGCTGCCGGAAGCGGGCTTCGATGCCGGCCCGATCAACCATTTCTTTTCCTCGCTGGCCCGGCACCAGGGTGGCCACGCGCTGGCGCTGCTGCTTGGCGATACCGCCGGCGACGGCTGCCTGGGCCTGCGCGAGATCGAAGCGGCCGGCGGTGCGGTGCTGTTGGCCAACGCCATGCCTGCCGCGGTGGAACCGCGGCGCCACCTGCTGCAGGATCTGCTGGAACGCTTCGAACAGGCACTGCGCCTGCGCGAGGCAGCCAGTCCGCTGCCGCCTCCCGTATCGCGCGCGCAACACGATTCTCAGGACGCGAGGCCCGCGCCGCGCGGCGGCAACGTGGTATCCCTGCCCGACGATCATTTCCGGCGCATGGCGGATGCTTCTCCGGTGCTGTTCCTGATCGCCAACGCCCAGGGCGAACTCAGCTGGATCAACCATACCTGGCAGCAATGGAGCGGGCGTGGCCTGGCACAGGAAAACGGCCGCCGCTGGCTCGCGCACGTGCATCCGGAAGACCGCCCGCAGCTCGAAGCCGGCCTGCGCCGGCAAGTGGCGCACGGCGAGGACCTGGCGCTCGAATACCGGCTGCTCAACGCCCAGGGCGACTACGGCTGGCTCTATCATCAATCCAATGTACTGCGCGGCGCCGAGGGCGAGGTGGAAGGCTTCATCGCCACCTGCACCGACATTTCCTGGCAGAAGGAACGCACTGCGGAACAGCAGCGCATCGAACGCAAGCTGGAGGAAACCGCGCGCCTCGACAGCCTGGGCCTGATGGCAGGTGGCGTGGCACACGACTTCAACAATCTGTTGACCGGCATACTCGGCAACATCGAACTGGCGCAGTGGGAAACCACCGCCGACCAGCACATGCTCAAGACCGTGCTGCACGATGCCCGCAGCGCCACGCTGCGCGCCGCCGACCTGTGCAAGCAGATGCTCGCCTATTCCGGCAAGGGCCAGTTCATTTCGGAAAACTGCAACGTCAACCATCTGGTGCGCGAAACGCTGCGCTTCATCCAGAGCTCGCTCAAGCACGACATCAAGATTTCCATCGAACTCGACGAACAGCTGCCGCCGATCCTGGCGGACAAGGTGCAGTTGCAGCAGGTGGTGATGAACCTGACCATCAATGCCAGCGAATCGATTCCCGAACGCGGCAGCCTGTGGATACGCACCGGCCGCACGCAACTGGAACTGGAAACCTCCGGCTCGCTGTTCGGCGGCGAGGAGGCCGCGGCGGGGCCGGCGATTTTCATCGAGGTGGAAGACACCGGAGTGGGCATGACGCCCGAGGAAGCACGCAAGGCCTTCGAGCCCTTCTACAGCACCAAGTTCATCGGCCGTGGACTCGGCCTTTCCGCGGTGCAGGGCATCATCAAGGGCCACCACGGCCTGTTGAGCGTGGATTCGATCAAGGGCAAGGGCACCCTGATGCGCGTGGTGCTGCCGCTGCAACAGCCGGGCATGCCCGATCCGAAACCCGACCCGCTGCAAAACGACAAGAGCTGGATCAACCGCGTGTTGATCGTGGACGACGAGGAGATCGTGGCCGGCATTCTCAAACGCTACCTCGACCATCTGTGCATCGAATCCGACTACGTGCTCAACGGCAAGGAATGCATCGCCCGCTTCCAGCAGAATCCGCAGCACTACGATCTGGTGATTCTCGACCTCACCATGGGCGGCATGGATGGCTACGACACCTTCCGCCATCTGCGGCGCTACAACACGCAGGTGCCCGTGGTGCTGATCAGCGGCTTCACCGAACGCGAGGCCACGCGCCTGTTCAATCCGGAAGACCTGGCCGGCTTCCTGCCCAAACCCATCAGCGAGCGCGCGCTGGTGGACATGATCGCGCGCCTGAAAAAGCAGGGTTGAACCGGGCGCCCCACTGGGAACACCCGTTCATTTTCAACGTTTCTTCATTGCATCCTTGAGCAGGTTGCCGAAGCTGCCGGTGGCGTTCTGCTGCGCCCTGGCCGGCTGCTGGCCCCGGTTTTCGTAACGCGCATTGTCGTTGCGTCCGCGCGAACCCTCCTGGCGCGGCGCGCGCGGTTCGGCAGCATCGTCCAGGCGCATGCTCAGGGCGATGCGGCGGCGCTTCTCGTCCACCTCAATCACCTTGACCTTGACCACGTCGCCGGTCTTCACCACGGCGTGCGGATCCTTGACGAACTTGGTGGACAGCACCGAGATGTGCACCAGACCATCCTGGTGCACGCCGATGTCCACGAACGCGCCGAAATTGGTCACGTTGGTGATCGTCCCTTCCAGAATCATGCCGGGGCGCAGATCCCTGATTTCCTCGACGCCTTCCATGAAGTCGGCGGAACGGAATTCCGGGCGCGGGTCGCGGCCCGGCTTTTCCAGCTCACTGAGGATGTCCTTGATGGTGGGAATGCCCACCTGCTCGGTGACGTAATCGGCGGGCTTGAGGCCACGCAGAAACGCGCCGTCGCCAACCAGCTGCTGCACCGTCCGGTGATTCTTCTCCAGGATGCGCTCGACCACCGCATACGATTCCGGATGCACGGAGGATGCATCCAACGGATTGCGGCCGCCGCTGATGCGTAAAAAGCCCGCGCACTGTTCAAAGCATTTGTCGCCCAGGCGCGGCACCGCCTTGAGCGCCTCGCGGTCAGGGAAAGCACCGTTCTGGTTACGGTAGTTGACGATGTTGGCGGCAATGGAAGCGCTCAATCCCGACACGCGGCGCAAGAGTGCGGCCGACGCCATGTTCACGTCCACGCCCACGGCGTTCACGCAGTCTTCCACCACGGCATCGAGCGTCTGCCCCAGACGGCTCTGGCTCACGTCGTGCTGGTACTGGCCCACGCCAATTGATTTCGGTTCGATCTTCACCAACTCGGCAAGCGGATCCTGCAGACGGCGCGCGATGGACACCGCGCCACGGATGGAAACGTCCAGGTCGGGGAATTCCTCGCGTGCGATGTCGGACGCCGAATACACCGACGCGCCCGCCTCGTTCACCACCATTTTCTTCAACTGCAGTTCGGGATGACGCTTCATCAGATCCGCCGTCAGCCGATCGGTTTCACGCGAGGCGGTACCGTTGCCGATGCTGACCAGGTTCACGCCATGCCGCTGGCACAGCTTGGCCAGCACGTCGATGGAGGCATCCCATTGGTTCTTCGGCGCATGCGGATAGATGGTGGTGTTTTCGAGGTATTTGCCGGTGGCATCCACCACCGCCACCTTCACCCCGGTGCGCAGCCCCGGGTCGAGTCCGAGGATGGCCTTGTGGCCCGCGGGCGCCGCCAGCAGGATCGCCTTGAGGTTGGCGGCGAACACGCGGATCGCCTCTTCCTCGCTGCGCTCGCGCAGCGAACCCAAGAGATCGGTTTCCATGCGCAGCGACAGCTTCACCTTCCAGGTCCAGCGCATCACTTCCGCCAGCCATTTGTCTGCCGGACGGCCCTGGTCGCGCCATTGCGCATGGCTGGCCACGATGGCCTCGCACGGATCGGGCTGGCCTTCCTCATGGCCATGCACCGCGATGGATACCGACAGAAAGCCTTCCTTGCGGCCGCGGAACACCGCCAATGCACGGTGCGAGGGCACCTTGCTCAGCAGTTCCGCATACTCGAAATAGTCACGGAATTTTTCCGCCTCCGCCGTTTTTTCCTCCACTACCTTGCTGCGCAGTTCGCCATGCTCGCCGAGGAAGCTGCGCAATTTGCCCGCCAGCGCGGCGTCGTCGCCGAGGCGCTCCATGAGAATGTAACGCGCGCCTTCCAGCGCGGCCTTCACATCGGCCACGCCCTTGTCGGCATCGAGATACTTTTCCGCTTCCGCGGCGGGGTCGAGCATGGGATCGGCATAAAGCGCGTCGGCCAGCGGTTCGAGCCCGGCTTCGATGGCGATCATGCCCTTGGTGCGGCGCTTCGGCTTGTAGGGGAGGTAGAGATCTTCCAGCTCGGTTTTGGTCTGAGCGGTCATGATCTGCTGCTGCAGCTGCGGGGTCATCTTGCCCTGCTCTTCGATGCTGGCCACGATGCTGTCGCGGCGCTCGACCAGTTCGCGCAGGTAGCGCAGGCGGTCTTCGAGATTGCGCAGTTGCAGGTCGTCGAGGCCGTCGGTGGCTTCCTTGCGGTAGCGGGCGATGAAGGGCACGGTGGAGCCTTCATCCAACAGGGCCACGGCGGCTTCCACCTGGCTGGGTTTGACGGCTAATTCTTGGGCGATCGTGGCAATGATGTTCATGAGTGCTGGTGTGGGAATACTTGGGTGCGGCTATGGAAATGACGGCACAAAACCGTAAAAAAAATACAAAAAAGCCCGGCCAGATGACCGGGCTTTTTGCGTAAGCGCGAGGGCTTACTTGTTACGCCAGGAACCTTCGACGTACTGATCACGTACCACTTCAGCGTACGGCACGGGGCTGACGCGGGCGCGGATCTTGGTCTGGGTAGCGTAGTTTTCCACGGTGGTCTTGCCGGTTTTCGGCTCTTCGCCCCACAGCAGCACCACTTCGGTACCGACTTCGATGTCGGAATCGACGGTGGCCAGCGACAGCATGGAACGCTCGTTGTACGAGTAACCGGAGAACATCGACAGACCGACCATTTTGTCACCGCCCATGACAGCGTCATAGTTGCTGTTGGCGTAGTTCGACAGCGGCAGGTCCATGTACTTGGCATGCTGACCTTTCTGGAACATGGAAGCGTAAGCGGCGACCACGTCGTCGCTGTTCCAGGCCAGGGTCACTTTGCGGCGATGGTTGTTGCTCTGCATTTTCTCAAGCGCTTCACGGCCGATGAAGTCGTGGTCGAACTTGATGAACGGACCGTAGCCGATTTCGAACGGGCTGACGTAGTAGTCTTCGATGTTATCGGAGATATAGGAACCGCCGATTGCGCCTACGGCTTCGTAGGAGTTGGCCGGCAGCCATTCACGGTAGGAACGCATGCGCTCGTCGGTGTACACGGCGGGCAGCGGGCTGGGGATCCAGCCGGATTCCAGCGTGTTGGACGGATAGGCGCGCGAGCCGACCGGCACGATGCCGAATTCCTGGCCAGCTTCGAGGATGGCATTCTTGATGCGGTCGCCGTCTTCGTAGGGGCCCCAGATTTCCAGACCGGGAGCGCCGGCCATGCCGTGACGCAGGGTGCGTACGCGGGTGCCGTCGATGTTCATGTCGGCCATGTGGAAGAACTTCAGCTGTTCCAGCGGACCACCGTTCAGTTTTTCGATGATGGCCCAGGCGTTCGGGCCCTGGATCTGGTAGCGGTAGCTGATGCGCTTGACCGGCTTGCCGCCCGGACGGGAGGGCGAACGGTCGTCTTCGATCACTTCAACGTCGTAGCCGCCGGTGGCCGCATGGAACTTGATCCAGTTGGCGGAAGGCGCGCGGCCTACGAATACCAGTTCGTTCTGAGCCAGGTGGAACAGGATGCCGTCGCCGATCACGTGGCCGCTGTGGCTCACGGGAACGTACTGTTTGGCGCGGTTGACGGGGAAGTTGGCGAAGCTGTTGATCGCGGTATCGGACAGCAGCTTGATGGCATCGGGGCCTTTGATGTACAGGTCCACCATGTGGTGGGACTGGTCGAACAGTACGGCGGTTTCACGCCAGGCGGCCTGCTCGCTGCGCCAGTTGTGGAACTCGGGAGCGACGACCGGATAAACGTAGGCGCCGATCTTGGAGTTGCGCAGCAGATTGACGGTGTTGCCCGCCGCGTTCAGAACGTCTTGTAAGCTTTTGCTCATTGTTATCAACTTCCTCATTGATCACGGGTAAAAAAACAAAGGCCGCACTCTACCACCGTAGCCAGGGCCAATGCAATTTGCGGCTCTTGCCGATTTTCTCTTTTAAGACAAAGCCTTAGCTAATCCCGCGAAGTTTGATCACGGACCCGCAGACGAAGCGTTTCGCCCCCGGACCCACCCAATTTCCACCCCTGAATACAGGTCTTTGTTCTACTTGTTGGCACCGAGATAACGGCACGGATGCATGCGGTCTTGGCGCGGGCGGGCGACTGTCCTGGCTAGTGGACATCGCTCCCCGGGGCCATACTCGGTATCGTCAGCTGTTTTTTTTACTGCTCTGCCCCGTACCGCAGCCAGCAACGGCGGGGGCGATCGGAGCGGTCGCTCCGGCGCAATATGGCGGGGCCATGCCCCGAAAGGCGCGCAATTATAATCCGAGCCGGTGCGCAAAGGCCATCGAATCGAACAGGGTGGTTCGGAAACAGCGGGCGTGGTCACGCTACCACGCGGTCACGCCGCGAATCCGCCCGCCAGCACCGCCAGTTGCAGGCAAAACCAGGCGAACGTGCCGGCCACGGCGTCGTCCAGCATGATGCCGAGGCCGCCGCCGATGCGGCGATCCAGCCAGTTGATCGGAAACGGTTTGAGGATGTCGAATAGGCGGAACAACAGGAAACCCACCACCACCCACTGCCAGCCGGGCGGCGCCGCCACCATGGTGATCCAGTAACCGACGAACTCGTCCCAGACGATGCCGCCGTGGTCATGCACGCCAAGCGCGCGCGAGCTGGCCTCGCACAGCCAGATGCCGAAGCCGAACGCCACGATGAGCAGCAGGAGATAGGCGTTGAGCGGGAGCTGGTTCAGCAGCAGGTACAGCGGCACCGCCGCCAGCGTGCCCGCCGTGCCTGGCGCTTTTGGCGCCAGGCCGCTGCCGAAGCCAAATGCCAGCAAATGGATGGGATTGCGCAGTATCCGGCGATTGAATCCAGTGTTCACGGCGCCTCCCCCGCGTGCGTGAAATGTTCGAAGCCCTGCCGCGGCGGGTGCAATTCCCTGCCGGCGCCATCGAGCACCACCACGCCGGCTCCCGGCACCACTTCGCCGATACAGCTCAGGGGCACGCCCGCCGCTTCGCTCAACAGCGCCACTTCGCTGGCGCACAGCGGCGGCAGGGTAAACACCAGTTCGTAATCCTCGCCGGCGCCAAGCGCCAGCATCAGCGCTTCCTCGGGTTCCAGGCAGGCCAACAGTGGCGGCGCCAGCGGAATGCGCGGCGCATGCAGACGCGCGCCCACACCGCTGGCGCGCACAAGATGTCCCAGGTCGGCCAACAGCCCGTCGGAAATGTCCTGCGCCGCCGAGGCGCGCCCAAGCAGCGCGCGGCCAAGCCCAAGCCGCGGCTGGGGGCGGTAATAGGCCTGATGCAATTGCGCGGCAAGCGCCGCATCCGGCTGCAGCGTGCCCAGCACCTGGCGCAGCGCCAGCCCCGCGGCGCCAAGCGCGCCGGAGACGTACACCAGATCGCCGGGGCGCGCGCCATCGCGCCGGAGCGCGCAGCCGGCCGGCACGCGGCCCTGCACCTGGATCGCCATCTGCAACGGCCCGCGGGTAAGGTTGCCGCCAAGCAGCGGACAACCATAGGTTTGGGCGCTTTCCCTGAGTCCGGCGGCAAAGGCTTCCAGCCAGGCGGGATCGGCGGCGGGCAGGGTGAGGCCAAGCATGAAACCCACCGGGGTGGCGCCCATGGCGGCGAGATCGCTGAGGTTCACTGCCAGCGCGCGCCGGGCCACCTCATCGGCGGGCGCTTTTGGCGGAAAATGCACGCCTTCCACCAGCACGTCCATCGACAGCGCCAGCTCTTCAGTGGCGGGCAGGCTCAATAGCGCGCAATCGTCGCCGATGCCAAGCACCACGCCCGCATCGCGCCCAGGCACGGCCGCCAGACCGTCCTGCGCGAAATAGCGGGCAATGATGTCGAATTCGGAAAGAGACACGGCCTGGGCTCCGCGCGTCAAAGGAGAAAAGGTACCCGAGCGGGCGGTCAACGCCCCCACTCGACCTGGCGCAGCTGGCGCGCGGCCTTGTCGAGAATGCCGTTGACGTATTTGTGGCTGTCGGTGGCGCCGTACTTCTTGGCCAGCTCGACGTATTCGTTGAGCACGACCTTGTAGGGCACTTCCAGGCAGTTGGCCAGTTCGAACACGCCAAGGCGCAGGATGCCGAGTTCGATGGGATCGAGCTCATCGCCACGGCGGTCGAGATAACCCTGATAATGCGCGTCGATCACCGCCGGCTCGCGCGTGATGGCATCGAGCGCGTTGTGGAAAAAGGTCCAGTCCGTCTTGCGGCCGTTGTCGGCGCGAAATTCCGCCTCGATCTGTTCGGCCTCGGCGCCGGCCAGCTGCCACTGGTACAGGGCCTGCACCAACAGATCGCGGGCGCGCTTGCGGTAGGAAATGGGAATGGTGCCGTCGGCGTTCATCGGAATTCTCAGAGCTTGCGCAGCAGGCTGACCAGCTCGAGCGCGGTCATGGCGGCATCGCTGCCCTTGTTGCCGGCCTTGGTGCCGGCGCG
>DATMFX010000265.1:0-9833 GCA_035555995.1 Hyphomicrobiales bacterium
TGGTCGAGGCTGGTGCCGCATTCGATGTCGGGTCCGCCGGTTTTCTTCGGCGCCGCGCCGGTGAGCGAGGCCGCCGCGCGGGCATGGTCGCCACCGCTGGTGCCGGGCGGCGGCATGCTGGAGGTGGCGTCGAGGCCACCGACGATGGTCAGCTTGTCCTGAAACGGTGCCAGCGGTGCATGCACGAAGCCAAGACCCTGGTTGCGGCCTTCAGTGAGGGGGATTTCAGGACGGCCGTCATGCCAATAGGTGGCGGCCCAGCCGTGGGCGGAGAAGATGCCGACGAAACGCGGCACCGGTGCCGCGGCGGTTTGCGCCAGCGCGGTGCCGGCGGGAATCATGGCGTCGAGCAGCGGCAGGGAAACGGCAGCTCCCGCGCCACGCAGGAGGGTACGGCGAGAAAGATGTTTCTTGGTCAGGAACATGAGAATTCTCCTTTACTCGTTGGCGTTGGCTGCCAGGGCATCGCTGACCTGACGCTGGTTCATCTGGAACGGTTGACTTTGTATCACGCCGAGCACCAGAGCGGAAAAATGATTGCCCTGGGCAGCGGCGTCGCGGGTGATGTCGCGCACCACCGGCATGTCGTAATACTCCACGCCGCGGCCAAGCCCGTAGGTCAAAAGGCGCTCGACCATGGTCTGCACGAACTGCGGCTTGTACTTGAGCAGTGCTTCGCGCAATTCGGTGGGGCCGTCGAACTCCTGCCCATCCGCCAGATGACCGCTGAAGTCTAGCGCGCGACCGTTCTCAACAGTGCGGAAGTGCCCCACCCCGTCGAACGCTTCCAGCGCGAAGCCGATCGGATCCATCATCTGGTGGCAGGACGCGCAAGCCGGGTTGGAGGCGTGCATGGTCATGCGTTCGCGCATGGTCTGCGGTCCGGCCACGGCGCCATCGGCTTCCTCCAGCGCCGGCACGTTCGGCGGCGGTTCCGGCGGTACCACGCCGAGAATGTTCAGCAATACCCATTTGCCGCGGCGCACGGTGGAGGTGCGGTCGGCCACCGAACTGACGGTGAGCGTGCTGCCCTTGCCGAGCAGGCCGCGGCGATAGTCGAATTCCGGCGGCAGTTCCACCCGGCGGAACTGGCTGCCATAGACGTCGGGGATGCCGTAGTGCTTGGCCAGGCGCTCGTTGAGGAAGGTGTAGTTGGCGTCAAGCAGCACGGTTACGTCGCTGTCTTCGCGCATCACACTTTCAAACAACAGCTCGGTTTCGGTGCGGAAGGCCTGGCGCAGGTTGTCGTCGAAGTCCGGGAACAGGTTGGCCACCGGCGAGGCCGAAGCCAGGTTGCGCAGTTGCAGCCACTGTGCCGCGAAATTGTCGGTGAGCGCGCTGGCACGCGGATCGGCCAGCATGCGCTTGACCTGCTGTTCCAGATTGTCGCCCTCACGCAGGCTGCCCTGCTCGGCCAGCGTCAGCAGTTCGGCGTCGGGCGGGCTGCTCCACAGGAAGAAGGACAGGCGCGAGGCCAGTTCCAGATCGCTGATCGCGTAGTAGACCTCGTTGCCCTGCGCGGGCGCGGTTTCGCTGCGGTAGATGAACTCGGGATCGGCAAGCAGCAATTGCAGGGAGCGCTGGATGCCGGTTTCGAAATCGCCTTCATTGCGTCCCGCCGTGAAGAACTGCAGCAGCAGGTCGAGATCATCCTGGTTCACCGGGCGCCGATAGGCCTGGGTGCCCAGCTGCGTCAGGATCTCGGTGGCGCAGGCCTGTTCTTCGTCGCTGTTGGCCGGGTAGCAGCTGAACACTTTGTCGCGGCTTGGCGAATGCTGCGGCCGGCTGGCCTCGAACGGTCCGGTGATCGACAGCGCATTGACGTGCGGCGCAAAGGTGAAGCCCACCACGTCCTGGGTCAGGGTGGTGCGCTCGAATTTCTTGTTGAAGTCGTTGCTCGGCATGTGGGTGCGGGCCACGAAGCTCAGCCCCACCCGATGCAGGCCGGCGGTAACAGGCACCGAGATCACGTAGCGTTCGTCGGTCATGTTGCGCGGGTTTTCGCTGGCCACGTCCCAGGTGTTGATCAGCTCGCCGTCGATGGTCAGTTCCAGCTGTTCCCCGTCGGCATCGCCGAACAGGCCGCCGGCGTTGGAACGTACCGGTGTCCAGTTGAAGGAGTAGCTGCCATCGGCGGGAAAGGTGTAGTCGGCCACCAGGCCGCCGCGGCTGCCGAACGGCAGGCCGGGCACGTGGCGGTTCTGGGAAAAGTCTGGCGGCGAGTGGAATTCCTTGCGGGTGGTTTCCAGGTCATGCCCGAGTGCCAGGCGGCTGATCTTGGCGGCGGCCGACACGTAGGCTTCGATCAGCGCCGGCGAGGAACCCAGGGAGCCGGCCATGTTGTCGAAGCCGTAACTGGTGTCGTCCACCGGCAGCAGCGTGGCGGGATCGATCTGCAGCGACAGCAGTTCCGACACGGCGTTGGCGTACTCGGCGCGGTTCATGCGGTGGATGCCCGGCGGCGCCAGTTGCGGTGCGGCATGCCAGGCGGCGTCCAGTTCCGTCACCAGGCCATTGACCTGTACGTCCTGTTCGGCGGCGCTGGGACGCGGCTTGCCGGGTGGCGGCATGACCCCGGCACTGAGCTTGCGGATCAGCTTTTCGCCGACTTCGGCATGCTCGCCCAGTTGGTCGAAATTGAAACCTTCCAGATCGAGGCCACCGGAATAGTCCTCGAAGTTGTGGCACTCGGTGCAATAGGTGCCGACCAGACGTTCGAGCTCGGCGTGGTCCGCGGCCTGCGCGGTGGTCGCGGTGGCGGCAAGGACGGCCAGGATCAGCGGTCGGAACAAATATGGAGCCCGCGGCTGCGGCGCGCTTGAATACGGCATGTACTGCATTCCCCCATGAATCGTGGTGTGTGGTCGAACCGCATTGCGACTCTCCTCCTGCCTGCATGCCGTCTTGGCTGTTATGCGCTCTATTACCTTTAAGCGTTGCCGGATCATACGGGGGAAAAAAAGGAAAAAAATAGAAAGCTGAGGCTTTAACTGTTTTTAACAGTGAGAGGCCCGGTTTGACTGGGCCGGACCTGTTTCGCAATTACCGTTAATCAACGGTGACTGGACAGTCAGTGACCCCCTATAATGCCGCCCCGTTCTGCTTCACGGCTACTCGTGTCGTGCAATGGCCCTTATTTCCCGCCGGCTGGTGCCGGATGGGGATACACCATCTGCGAGTAAGGAAACATGCGAAATATCTTCAAGCCTTCCGCCGCACCATTTTGGTTCAGTCTGCTCCTGCTAGCCGGCTGCGGGCCTGACCAGGCCACGCCATCCGGCCAGGCCGCTCCCCCGCCGCCCGAAGTCGAGGTGGTTGCGCTCGCCAAGCGCCAGGTGGCGCTCGAGCTGCAGTATCCCGGCCGCGCCAGCGGCTCGCGGGAAGTGGAAGTGCGTGCCCGCGTGGATGGCATACTGCTGCGCCGCCATTACCAGGAAGGCGCCGCCGTGCAGGAAGGCGCGCTGCTGTTCGAAATCGATCCCCAGCCCTATCAGGTGGCGCTGGAACGCGCCGGTGCCCAGATGAAACAGGCCGAAGCCCAGCTGCGTTCCACCAGCCTGGATTGGGAGCGCGCCGAATCGGTGTTTGCCAGGGGCGCGATCAGCGCCAGCGATCATGATGCCATCCGCGCCGCTTTCGAACTGGCCGAAGCCAGTACCGCCCTGGCCCGCGCCGAGCGCCGCGCCACCGAAATCAATCTGGGCTACACCAAGGTCACCGCGCCGATCAGTGGCATCACCAGCCGCGAAGCGCTGTCCGAAGGCAGCCTGGTGGGACCAACCCAGGGCATGAGCCTGCTCACCCGCCTCGTCAGAACCGATCCGCTGTACGTGGTGTTCGCCATTCCGGAAAGCGAATACGCCAGCCTCCGCCGCCTGCGCACGCAAGGCGTGGAAGCCGCGCCGCTTGGTGCCGACCTTTTATATGACGACGGCGCGGTAGCCCTCACGGGCGGCAGTATCGACTTCACCGCCAGCACCATCGATGCCGGTACCGGCACCGTGCAGGCGCGTGCCGTGTTCCCGAATCCCGACAACGCCGTGCTGCCGGGCCAGTTCACCCGCATCCGCCTGACCGACCTGACGCTCGACGACGCCCTGCTGGTACCGCAGGCCGCGGTGATGCAGGGGCCGCAGGGCACGTTCGTGCTCAGCGTGGATGCCCAGAACATGGTGCAGTACACCCCGATCTCCACCGGCCTTGCCGTGGGCAGCGACTGGCTGGTCACAGGCGGCGTGGACGCCGGCCTGCGCGTGATCACGAGCGGCCTGCTCAAGGTACAGCCGGGTATGCCGGTAACGCCGGTGCCTCCCGCCGCGCCCTGAGGAACGCAACATGATTTCTGGCTTCTTCATCCGGCGGCCCATCTTCGCCACCGTGCTGTCGGTGGTGATCGTGCTGGCGGGTCTGCTGGCCCTGCGCAACCTGCCGGTGGAACAGTACCCCGACATCGTGCCACCCGAGATCGTGATCACCGCGACCTACCCCGGCGCCAGCCCGGAAGTACTGGCCGAAACCGTGGCGGCGCCGATCGAACAGTCGATCAACGGCCTCGACGACATGATCTACATGCGCTCCACCAGCACTTCGAGCGGCATCCTGAACATCAACGTGAGCTTCGACCTGGGCACCGATCCCGACCAGGCCGCGATCAACGTGCGCAATCAGGTCACGGCCGCCGAAGCGCGCCTGCCCGAGGAAGTGCGCCGCCTCGGCATCACCGTGCAGAAGCAGTCAAGCGCCATTTTGCAGGTGACCTCGCTGTCTTCCGACAACCCGCAGTTCGACGACGTGTACATCAGCAACTATGCGCTGATCAACATCATCGACGAACTCAAGCGCATCCCCGGCGTGGGCCAGGCCGCGCTGTTCGGGCCGAAGGATTATTCGATGCGCATCTGGCTGAGCCCGGACAAGCTGGCGCAGTACAACCTCACCCCGCTCGACGTGGCCGCGGCCATCCGCGAGCAGAACTCGCAGTTCGCCGCCGGCAAGTTCGGCGCCGAACCCAGCCCGCAGAACCAGGTGTACACCTACAGCGTGGCCACCCACGGCCGCCTCACCGAACCCGGTGAATTCGAGAACATCATCCTGCGCGCCAACAGCGACGGCGCCACCTTGCGCCTCAAGGACGTGGCCCGCGTGGAACTGGGCGCCCAGGACTACAGCTTCACCGCCGTCGAAGGCACGATGGCGTCGGTGCCGGTGGGCATCTACCTGCAGCCCGGCGCCAATGCGTTGGCGGTGTCCGAGGCGGTGAACACACGCATGGCCGAACTGGCGCAGCAGTTCCCCGAAGGCCTTTATTACGAAATTCCCTTCGACACCACCCAGTTCGTGCGCGTGTCCATCGAGGAAGTGGTCAAGACCTTCTTCGAGGCCATGTTCCTGGTGGTGCTGGTGGTGTACCTGTTCCTGCAGAATTGGCGCGCCACGCTGATTCCGTTGCTTGCGGTACCGGTGGCCATCATCGGCACCTTTGCCGGCATGCTGGCGCTCGGTTTTTCCGTGAACCTGCTGACGCTGTTCGGCATGGTGTTGGCGATCGGCATCGTGGTGGACGACGCCATCATCGTGATCGAGAACGTCGAACGCATCATGACCCACGAAGGCAAGAACCCCATGGATGCCACGCTGCAGGCGATGCGCGAGGTCACGGGACCGGTGATCGCGATCGTGCTGGTGCTGTCCTCGGTGTACCTGCCGGTGGCGTTCTTGGGTGGGCTGACCGGGGTGATGTACCGCCAGTTCGCGGTCACCATTTCAGTGTCGGTGGCAATCTCCGGATTCGTGGCGCTGACCCTGACGCCCGCGCTCTGCGCCATGCTGCTCAAGGGCGGGCATCACACCCCACCCCGCGGCCTGCGCTGGTTCGACCGCTTTTTCGCCTATGTCACCAGCGGCTATGTGCGCGGCGTGAATTTCCTGCTCAAACGCGCGGTGGTCGGCCTGTTGCTCGCAGCGGGTTTGCTGGCTGTCACCTGGAGCATCTTTTCACGCGTGCCCACCTCCCTGGTGCCGGCCGAGGACCAGGGCTACGTGCTCATGGCCTACATTCTGCCGCCCGCCTCCGCGCTCAGCCGCACCACGGAAGTGACCAACACCATGTCGGCGCGCCTCGCGGAACACGAGGCGGTGAATTCCGCGCTGACCTTCGCCGGTTTCGACATCCTCACCCAGGCCAGCACGCCAAGCGGCGGCGTTTCCTTCGTGATCCTGAAGGATTGGAAGGAGCGCCAGCGTCCCGATCTCGACGCGCGCAACCTGATCTTCAGCTTCATGGGCATGGGCGCCGACATCAAGGAAGGGTTGGTGCTGTCCTTCAACCCGCCGCCCATCATCGGCATGAGCATGACCGGCGGCGTGGAGGGTTACATCCAGAACCGCGGCGGCGCCAGCGTGGAGGACATGATGGCCAAGACCAACGAATTCGTGCAGGCCGCCTCGGAACGCCCCGAATTCGCCAGCGTGCAGACCACCTTCTCCACCAGCACGCCGCAATACAATCTGACGCTGGACCGCGAAAAGGCCGCCGCGCTCGACGTGCCGCTTGGCGACATCTTCGCCACCATGCAGAGCACCTTCGGCAGCCTTTACGTCAATGACTTCACCCTGCTCGGCCGCAACTTCCGCGTGAACCTGCAGGCCGAGGCGGAGTTCCGCAGCGGCCCCGAGGACCTCGGCAAGGTCTACGTGCGCGCCCGCAGCGGCGCGCTGGTGCCGCTGAACTCGCTGGTGAAAGTGGAACGCATCGTCGGACCCGACCTGGTGCAGCGCTTCAACGGCTTCCCCGCCGCCAACATCATTGCCGAACCGGCGCCGGGCTACAGCTCCGGCCAGGTGCTTGCCGCGCTGCAGCAAACCGCCGACGACCTGTTCGACAGCGGCTATTCGCTCGGCTGGGTGGGTTCCGCGTACCAGGAAGTGAGCGTGGCCGATGCCGGCGCGCAGCCCTTCCTGTTCGGTTTCGTGATGATCTTCCTGATCCTGGCGGCGCAGTACGAACGCTGGTCGATTCCCTTGGCCGTGATCACCGCCGTGCCCTTCGCCGTGTTCGGTGCCCTGCTCGCCACCTGGCTGCGTGGCCTGAGCAACGACATCTACTTCCAGATCGGCCTGGTGACCCTGATCGGGCTGTCGGCGAAGAACGCCATCCTGATCGTGGAATTCGCCATGATCCGCCTGCGCGAAGGCAAATCGCTGCAGGAAGCCGCCAGCGAAGCGGCGGCACTGCGCTTCCGTCCCATCGTGATGACCTCGCTGGCCTTTACCATGGGCTGCATCCCGCTCGCCTTCAGCTCCGGCGCCGGCTCCGCCAGCCGCATCGCGCTGGGCACCGGCGTGATCGGCGGCATGGCGGCGGCCACCTTCATCGCCACGTTCTTCATTCCGTTGTTCTTCAAGCTGATTGCGGGATTGACGGAGGGGCGCCGCAAACCGGCAACTGAAGAAGGATCGGAGCAGGGTTGAGAACAGTGGCAGGCAGGCGGTGCGCGGCCCCACTCGCTCCACTTCCGCCCCGTCGGGCACAAGCGCGGCGCTGCGGAACTCGCCGCTGCGCGGCTCAGACAGTCCTCGCTTGGATCCGCGCTTGCACCCGACGGGAAAGCGCTCCAACGCTCCACGAGCGGGGCCGCGCACCGCCTGCTCTCAATATCCGCTGAACGTCCTGAAAAAACTACTGGGGTTTAGGAGATAGGCTCCGTTTTGGGGCTGCCCCCTATACTCCCAATCAGGTCGTACGCTCGTTCCAGTTTTCCACCAGATAGTCCGCCGTACGCCAGGCCAGTGCCTGCAGCGTTTGCGTGGGGTTGCGCGCCCCCGCCGTCCCCATCACCGACCCTCCGATCACCCCCACGTTCGGGCAATCGTGGATAAAGCCAAAGGCATCCACCACGCTGGTCGACGGATCATTGCCCATGCGCGTGCCGCCATGCGCATGCGTGGACAGGGCCGGGCCATTGCCACCCTGCCCGCCCGTCACTTCGATGGCGCCACCGGCGCGAAACCACTCCATCATTTTCTGCCCGGCATGCGCTGCCGCTTTTGGTTCGCACTCCTTGGGCCCGGAAGTGATTCGCAAGACGGGATCGCCAAAGGGATCGGTAACGTTGGGGTCAAGATCGGCCCAGGTGTTGAGGTAGGGATAGGTATTGCCCTGCAGATAAGCGCTGGTCCAGCGGCCCGCGTTGTCGCGGATGAAACGTTTCCATTCCGCGCCCCAGCGCCGCCCGGTACGGCCATAGGTGTTCATGCCCGCGGCGCCGATGGGATGCTTCTCGGTATAGGTGTGCAGGCTGGCGCCGCCGATGAAGCCGAGGCCGCCATGGTCGAAGTTGTCGTCCGCCCAATCGTCCACCATCACGCCCTGCGCAATGGCGCCGTACCAGATGTTCAGGTCGAAGGGGAACAGCGCCGAGACACCCGAGCCCGCCTGCGCATCCCAGTGGCCGAAGTAGTGCCGGCCGAGTTGGCCGCGGTTGTTGCCGAGCCCCTCTGCATGGCGCGGCCCGCGCGACAGCAATAGCAACCGAATGTTCTCGTACGTGTAGCAGCCCACCAGCACCGCCCGGCAGGGTTGGAAATATTCCTCGCCGTCGCGCACGTAGGCCACGCCGCTGGCGCGCCCATCCTGGCCGGTGACGATGCGCCGCACGTTGGCGTTGTCCACCACGCTGAGGTTGCCGGTGGCCACGGCCTTTGGAATGGTGGTGACGTCCGTGGAGCTTTTGGCGCGGATATGACAGCCGCCGCGGTCGCACCAGCCGTGCAGCGCGCAACCGGGGCGCCCTTCGTAAGCTTGCGAATTGATCGCCGCAGGCCCGCGATACGGATGCCAGCCGAGATCCTTGGCGGTTTGCAGCATGTGATCGAGATAATCGCAGGAACGCAGCGGCGGCATGGGATATTCGCGTTGGCGCGGCCCTTCGAACACGTTGCCCTGCGGATCGATTTCTCCACGCAGGTTGCCGGCCTTGCCGCTTACGCCAAGCGCGTACTCGATGCGGTCGTAATAGGGTTCGAGCGCCTCGTAGTCCACCGGCCAGTCTTCCACCGTGCTGCCTTCGGGCAGGTAGCCGGCGCCGTAACGTTCGAGCGTGGCACTGCGCACCTTGAAGTCCCAGGGATTGAGACGCCAGCTTTGCGCGTGGTAGTGAATCGAGGTGCCGCCCACGGCGTTCATCATGGGATGACGCGCGGCCTGGCGCGCCACGTCGGTTTCGCTGCGGCGGAACGTGGGAATTTCGCTGCCCACCTTGTTACCGGTGGTGACCAGGGAACGGACGTTGTTGTGGATTTCGTCCGGCTTGTAATCGCTTCCAGGATTCATCCAGGTGCCGGCCTCGAGGCCGATCACATGCAGCCCGGCCTGCGCCAGCGGCAACACCGCGATGCCGCCCGCCGCGCCGAGCCCCACCACCACCACGTCGGTTTCCGGCAAGTCAGTGGCCATCGTGCGCCGCTCCATAAGCCGAAGTGTGCAGGGGTGGCAAACGTGCGCCCATCGCCTGCATGTCCTGCGTGCTGGCGAGCACGGCGCCGGGATAGCCGATCAGGTCCCAGCCGGCGTAGTTGCGGTTGCCGCCATAGTAGGGGTCGCTGAACATGCCTTCGAGCGTCAGGCGCAGCAGACGATTGAAACCGGCCTGCCCCGCCCCACTCGGAAACTGCCCGGCTTCCATCCGCATCAGCAAGGCATCCTGTGCCTCGGCCGGCAGGGAGGCAAACGCGGTGCTCTCTTGTGCGCGAGCCTGGGCGTCGAGCACGGCGATGGCATCGCGCAGCAGCGGCAGATCGGCCTGGTTCCACTCGGCAAGAGAGTGGTCGAGATA
>DATMFX010000266.1:0-3123 GCA_035555995.1 Hyphomicrobiales bacterium
CGGCGTCCGCGGCGGCACAGCCCACGGCGGAGGCGGTGGAACAGCACTATGACAACGTGCTCGGCACCTCGCTGGACCTCACCGTCCATACCCCCGATCCCGCGCGCGTGGAAACGGCAGCGGCGGCCGCCCTGGCCGAAATCGCCAGGCTGGACGGCATCCTGTCCACCTGGCACGACGACAGCGTGCTGATGCGCCTCAACCGGGAACGCCGCGGTACCGATCTGCCGCAGGAACTCATCGACGTGGTCACGTTGTGCGAATCCTGGCGCGAACGCTCCGGCGGCGTGTTCAGTTGCCGCCTCGGCCGCGTGGCGCAGGTCTGGCAGGACGCACAACAAAAGCAGCAATTGCCGGTAGCACTGGAACTGCTGCAATTGAGCCGCCGCATCGACCAGGCCGCCATCACCGTCGATACCGAACGTCGCGCCATCACGCTCGGGGAAGACATCGAGCTCGAGCCGTCCGGCCTCGCCAAGGGCTACATCATCGATCGCGCCATGACGGTGCTGCGCGCGGCACTGCCGGAAGCCACCGCCATCAAGCTCGATATCGGCGGCGATGCATTCTACTGGGGCGCGCCGCCAGACGAAGACGGCTGGCCGGTGCTGGTGGCCGACGCCGCGCTCACAGCCGACAACGGCGCCTTCATCGCAGACGTTTCGCTCAAGAACAAGGGCGTGGCCACCAGCGGCCACACCAGCCGCACGTTCAGCATCGGCAAGATCACCTACAGTCATATCTTCGACACCCGCCGCGGCTGGCCCACCGCCGAGCGCACCTATGCCGTGGCCACCGCGCCGGATGCCACCACCGCCGATGCCCTGGCCACCACGCTGGCCGCGCAATCCTTCGATGCCGGCATGAAATGGGCACAGCAGACGCTGGACGAAAGCACCCAGGTGCTGCTCGTCGACAGCCGCGGGCGGGAATGGCATTCCGCGGGCTGGATCGATCTGTTGCGCGGCGACCTGCGGCGCCAGTTGCGCGCCGACATCGAGCTGAGCATGACCTACACAATTCCGCGCCTGAAACAGAGCATCTACGAACGTCCTTACGTGGCGGTGTGGGTGAGCGATGCCGAAGGCAAGCCACTGCGCAATCTGCTGCTGTTGGGCGCGGATGAACGCTGGGCCCGCGAAAACTCACGCTGGTGGCGGCGCGCGCGCAGTCAAACCCGATTGGAAACCTACAACGTCACCCGCCCTTCGCGTGGACCGGGGGAATACCAGCTGATCTGGAACGGGCAGGACGAAAACGGCACCTCCCTGCTGGAAGGCGAATACCTGCTGAACGTGGAAGCCACCCGCCGCTATGGCGGCCACGATTACGTCAGCCAGCCCTTCACCATCAAGGCAGGCACGCAGCGTTACGAGAATCCGGGTGAAGGCGAAGTGGGGCCGTTCAGCTTCACGCTCGAGGTGGCGCCGGCAGAGTAACGCTCCCCATTCCGCGCGAACCCGAGGAATGACGAAGAATTCAACTGCCCTGCGTGAAGATGCGAATCTGCTCCAGCACCCGCTCGCTGCACAGGCCAATGAACTCGTAGGCATACTGGCGCAGCAACTGCCCTTCGCGCACCGCCAGGCGGGTGACATTTTCTGGGAAAAGATGGGCGCAATCGAGCAGCACCAGGCCCTGGTCGCGCTCGGGGTTGTAGGCAAGCTCCGCCACGATGCCCACCCCCATGCCAAGCTCCACGTAGGATTTGATGACGTCGGCATCCAATGCGGACAGCACGATGTCGGGCGCAAGGCCGGCTTCGCTGAACGTCCGTTCCAGCGTAGCGCGTCCGGTGAAACCTTCGTGATAGGTGATGATGGGCTCGGCGGCGATAGCCTCCAGCGTCAACGGCGCAACCGAGACAAGCGCATGCCCCTTGGGCACCAGCACGCCATGATGCCAGCGGTGGTAGGGATACGACACCACGCCTTCCACGTTTGCCAGGGTTTCCGTGGCGATGCCTATGTCCGCCCGCCCTTCGAGCAGCATCTGCGCAATCTCGGTGGGGCTGCCCTGGTGCATCTGCAGGCGCACCCTGGGATAGCGCTGGCGAAACTGCGCCACGATGTTGGGCAGCACGTAGCGCGCCTGCGTGTGGGTGGTGGCGATGGTCAGCTCGCCCGCGTCCTGCTGGCTGAACTGGTCGGCCAGGCTGCGGATGTTCTGCGCGTCGAGCAGCAGCCGTTCCACGATCTTCAACAGTTCGCGCCCCGGCTCGGTCATGCCCAGCAACCGCTTGCCACGGCGGATGAACAGCTCCACGCCAAGCTCGTCCTCGAGGTCCTTGATGTGTTTGGACACGCCCGACTGCGAGGTATAGAGCGCATTCGCCACCTCGGTCAGGTTGAAGTTCTGCCGCACGGTTTCCCGCACGATGCGCAGCTGCTGAAAATTCATGCCGATTCTCCCGTCCTTCATGCGTGTCTGCATCGAGCTGTCCGTGTCGGCTCAGCCGGCCAATGCCTCCTGTTCGAACAGACGCAGCCGCGACGGCACGATCCGCACTTCCTGGCCCGGCGTCAAGTCCAGCCTCGCCAGTTCGCTCAGCGGCACTTCCACTTCGAAGTACTGTTCCTGTTCCAGCCCTTCCAGTTCCACCCGGCTGCTGCTGCCGAGGAACAGCACGCGGGTAACCTTCGCCGCCAGGCCGCCTTCGGTGGCCAGGTCGGTGACGATGTTCAGCTCGTGCGGCCGTGCGAAGGCCAGTACGTCCACGCCGGCGGCAAAATCCGCCTCCGTGGCCAGGCGCACCGAGCCCACCTGCACGCCGCCTTCCTCCACCCGGCCATGGAACAGGTTCACCGAACCGAGAAAGCCGTACACGAAAGGACTGGCGGGGTGATTGTAGACTGCTTCCGGCGCGCCCTGCTGCTCCACTTTGCCATGATTCATCAGCACCACGCGGTCGGCCACTTCCAATGCTTCCTCCTGGTCGTGGGTCACGAAGATGGAGGTGACGTGCAATTCCTCGTGCAGATTGCGCAGCCAGCGCCGCAGTTCCTTGCGCACCTTGGCGTCGAGCGCGCCGAACGGTTCGTCGAGCAGCAGTACCTGCGGCTGCACCGCCAGCGCGCGCGCCAGGGCGATGCGCTGGCGCTGTCCGCCCGACAATTGCGCGGG
>DATMFX010000267.1:0-2275 GCA_035555995.1 Hyphomicrobiales bacterium
GGCGTGCTGCTGCTCTGCGCGGCCGTCAGCTACGTGGTGGGACGCCAACAGGGTTTGCGTGAAAACGGCGCGGCGCGGGTGGAACGCGATCAACTGGCGGCCGCCATCGAAGTGATCGGCGGCGAGAACGGTGCCCTGAAAGAGCAGTTGTTGAATCTGCAGCAAAGCGGCGAGGTGGACAAACAGGCGCTGGCGCAGGTGCAGGAAACCGTGCGCTCGCTGCGCGAGAACATCTCCCAGCTGCAGGAAGACCTGCTGTTCTACAAGCAGATATCGTCCGGCGAGAACACCGAACAGGGATTGGTGATGGGGCAGATGGAGCTGTTCGCCACCGCCGATCCGCAGCGGCTGCGCTACAAGTTCGAGTTTCGCCAGCAGGGCAGCACCAGCGATGTGATCAACGGCCATGCCAACATCGAGGTGCAGGGGAAGCAGGATGGGATGCCCGCGGCGCTGCCGCTGTACAGCGTGTCCAATGCCGAGAAGATGGCCGACATCAAGCTGCGCTTCCGCTATTTCCAGAATGTCGAGGGCGAACTGGCGTTGCCGCAGGGCTTCACGCCGGAACGCATCCACATTCTTGCCGAGGCGGAAGGCAGCCAGACCAAGACGTTGCAGCAGAGTTTCGCCTGGGTAGTGCGCAACTGACGGCGCGCCACTGACATTCACCGCTTGCCGAGCCGGAGGCCCGCCATGTTCAGATCCACGCCCAAGCCCGGCTTCGCCGTGGCCAACTTCACCACGCTGATCTCCCGGGGTACCGAAGTGGTGGGCGACGTGCGCTTCAAGGGCGCGCTGGAAATCGAGGGCAAGGTGTTCGGCAATCTCTACGCCGACGATGCCCAGGCGCAGGTGCGGGTGTGCGAATCGGGCCTGGTGCGCGGCGAAATCCACGTGCCGCGCGTGGTGATCAACGGTGCTGTGGAAGGCAACGTGCACAGCAGCAACCATGTCGAACTGGCCGCCAAGGCGCGGGTGAGCGGCGACGTGTTCTATCGCCTGGTCGAAGTGGTGATGGGCGCGGAGCTGAATGGTGCCATGCACCACGTGCCGGCCGAAGAGGCGCTGCAGAAGCAGTTGCCGGGCCAGGTGGCGGCGGCCGAACGCGAAGGCGCAATACTTGACTAATTTCCTTGGTTAATCGATAATTCGCACGATTCTTGGCTTCAGGTGTTTCCGGTTTCAGGTGTTTATATGAGTGTTGTTGAAACCCACGATGCGACGGCGATGACTTTGACAGAGTCTGCCGCACGTAAGGTCAATGCGCTGCTGACCGAGGAAGGCAACCCCCAACTGAGTCTGCGCGTGTACGTGACCGGCGGCGGCTGCTCCGGTTTCCAGTACGGCTTTTCCTTCGACGAGAACATCAACGACGACGATACCGTGGTGTCGCACGACGGCGCGCGGCTGTTGGTGGATTCGCTCAGCATCCAATATCTGGCTGGTGCCTCGGTGGACTATGAAGAAGGTCTGCAGGGGGCGCGGTTCAGTGTCCACAATCCCATGGCGTCCACCACCTGTGGCTGCGGGATGTCCTTTACCATCTGATCAAGCGGCGTAATAGCCTCTCTCGATTGGCGTAGTCCTCGCCCCTCGATCGCGTGATACACGGCCTTCAATTGGCCAATCGGCGTAATAAACGGCCCTCAATCGGCGTAATACACGCCGCCGGCAATCACCGGTCCATTGGCACCGGTGAAGGGGCTGAAGTCGATCTTTTCCCTTTGCAGTGTCTTGCTGGCGAACCAGGCGAACGCGGCGGCTTCGACGCAGTCGGGGTCCAGGCCGTACGTGGCGCTGGTGCTCAGGGAAAACGTGGGCAGCAGGGTTTGCAGACGCTGCAGCAGGGTCTGGTTGTGCGCGCCGCCCCCGCAGACGATCAGCGTGCCGGAATCCGCATGGCCAAGGATGGCGTCGCGCACGCTCAGCGCGGTGTATTCGAGCAGCGTGGCCTGCACGTCCTCGGGGTTGTAGGCCGCGCCGGTGGCTTTCAGCTGTGCCTGCAGCCAGGGCAGGTTGAAGAGTTCGCGGCCGGTGCTCTTCGGCGCGTGTCTTGCCAGGTAGGGTTCGTCGAGGAGACGGGCAAGCAGCGGCACCTGCACCTGGCCGCTTGCGGCCCAGGCGCCGCCGGCGTCATAGGGCAGCTGACGCTGGGCGCTGATCCAGGCGTCCATCAGCACGTTGGCGGGGCCGGTGTCGAAACCGAACGGCGGCGCATCGTCCGCCGGCAGTAGGGTGATGTTGGCGATGCCGCCGAGATTGAGTACCACGGTGG
>DATMFX010000268.1:0-9191 GCA_035555995.1 Hyphomicrobiales bacterium
GCCTGCAACAGGGAACCGATCAGCCCCATGTCGTGATAAAGCGGCAACCAGCTGACGATCACATCGGTCTCATCGATCTCGAAGCCCTGACGGATCGCCCATTCGTTGGCCACCAGATTGCCGTGGCTCACCTGCACGCCCTTGGGCTGGGCGGTCGACCCGGAGGTGTATTGCAGAAACGCGATGTCGTCCGGCTGCAATGCCGGCTCCTGCCATTGCTCCGCAACGGCATCCTCCACGGTATCGACGCAGAGCCAGCCGGGAAGTTTTGCGCCGGTGCGCGCCGAAACAATCTTCGCCATCTGCCGGCCCGCCGCCTGCAATGGCTCGTACAGCGTCGAGTTGGTCAACAGCAGCCGTGGCGCCGCATCCTGGATGATGGACAGCAGGCGCACCTGATGCTGCTGCCGGGACGATTCCGGCGGATAGGCAGGCACCGCGATGACGCCGGCATACAAACACCCGAAAAAAGCCGATACGTAATCGATACCGCTGGGGAACAGCAAAACCGCCCGATCCCCGGGTTCGGCCACAGCCTGCAGTGCCGCCGCGATGGCCCGCGCGCGCAAGTCCAGTTCCCTGTAGGTAAACGCCCCGCCCGCCCCACCGTGTTCACCAAGAAAGCGCAAGGCAACGTGCTCGGGCACGCGCGCCGCATGGTCCCGCAACGACTGGACCAAGGTGCGGGGAAGAACGAATGCGTTGGTCATGGACTGATTACCTGTGGAAAAACCCTGCCTGTCTAAGGCAGGGTAACGAACACAGGAAAGGGATAATTAGTCGGGTTTCCCCGCGGAATAGCCGCACAAAAAAAGCGGTTCCAGTCAGCCAGCAACTCACGCCAGGCAACGCATCACGGTGGTGAAGCAATCAGGATTGCTGGGCAACCCCGCATTTTTTCAAAGTCGAATCAGGTGTCTTATTGATAACAATTATCATTATCATTATGATGCTTGCGCCTACGTCGACATGGCAAAGAACAGGCTTGCCCGAGATGCAATCAATCCACAGTTAATGACTGGCACTTCACCCATGTTAGAAGCGAATACCCATAGCCAAAGCGGCGCATTATGGATTCAGGCTTATGTAGAGAATTTGCCGATACTCACCCGATTCGCGAACAAGCTCACCGGCTGCAATCACTATGCCGAGGATATGGTGCAGGATGCATTTTTCAGATTATCTTCCGCGCCCCCCATCGCCTCGCCCAAGGATCAGCTGAGCTACCTGTTCCAGATAATCCGCAATCTGGCTGTCGATCACTATCGGAAGCAGGCCATGATGAGCAAATACGTCGCGCCCGAACCGGACGATGACAGCCTCACCGCCACGGATATTTCGCCCGAAATCATCTGCGAGGATCAGGAAGCTCTGGAACAACTGACCGCCGCCCTGGCGGAATTGCCAGAGCGTACCCGCTACGCCTTCGAACGGCACCGCATCTATGGTGTCCCGCAGAAAGAGGTGGCCAAGGAACTGGGGGTTTCTCCCACGCTGGTGAACTTCATGATCCGGGATGCGTTGGTGCATTGTTCCAAGATTCTTTGATTCCACCTGCGGCACGGCTGCACATCGCTTAGAAATATTTCACGCGGCGTGAACTATTTACATCCGCCCGCATGGGCACCCAACCTACATTGTCCGGTCAACGCCACTCTCCTCGTGGCGCCTTCCCCATAAATCCCCGCCTGCACCCTCCGGTACGCTTCTTGCTCATCCCCTGCTAAACGGACGGTTGATTCGCCATGCATGTTCTAGTGACCGGCGCCACGGGCTTCATCGGCAGCCACCTCGTGCAGGCCCTGCTCGATCTTGGCCATGAGGTGAGCGCCTGCGCCCGCAATACCGGCGCGGTGGCCTGCCGGTTCCCGAGCGCCAAGGCCATTCGGCTGGACCTGCGCCACCTCCCCAGCCGGACGCAATGGCTGGCGCACCTTCAGGACGTGGACGTCGTGATCAACACCGTGGGTATCATTGCCGAATCGCCTGGGCAAACTTTCGTGGCGGTGCATGTGGAATTTTCGCGCCTGTTGTTTGCCGCCTGCGAGGCCGCAGGAGTGAAGCGCGTCATCCAGCTTTCCGCGCTTGGCGCCGAACCGGGCGCGAGCACGCTTTACCATCACACCAAATATCTCGCCGACACCCACCTGCGCGGTTTCGGTTTCGAGAAGGTCATCGTCAAACCTTCCCTGGTGTTTGGCAGTAACGGCCAAAGCTCGGCCTTCTTCCGCGCGCTGGCGGCACAGCCGCTATGGCTGCTGATCGACCACGGCAGGCAATGCGTGCAACCGATCCACATCGACGATCTCACCGCGGCACTGGTGCAACTGGTCACGCAGGAGGAGGTTCCGCTGGAGGTGGCGGCGGTGGGTCCGGCGGCTATTACCTTCGATGAAATGCTGGCAGGCTACCGCCGCTGGCTCGGCTATGGCGGTGCCGGCAAAGGCGCACCATTCACGATATCCGTTCCTTATTCCTTTGCCCTGTTCGCGGCGCGCGCGCTCCGCTTTCTCAACAATCCCTTTCTCAATCCCGACAACCTGCGCATGCTGCACGGCGGCAATACTGCGAATCCGGCCACCATGACGGCATTGCTGGGCCGGCCTTCCCACTCCTTTGCCGCCGCGCTGTCCCGCACCACCGCCACCGAAGCCGACCGCTGGCACGCGCGCCTGTATTTCCTGCTGCCCTTGCTGCGCCTGGCGATCGCCTGCATATGGCTCTATACCGGCGTCATCTCCGCGTTCGTGTATCCGCAAAGCGAGAGTTATGCACTATTGAGGCAGGTAGGCCTCTACGGCTGGATGCTGCCGGCCAGCCTATACCCGGCCGCCGCGCTCGACGTCGCCTTGGGCATAGCCGTGCTGCTGCGGTTTCGGCCGCGGCTGATCGGATTGGTACAGCTGCTGGTGATCGCGTCCTATACCTTGATCATCAGCGTGTTCCTGCCTGAATTTTGGTTGCACCCCTTCGGCCCCGTGGCCAAGAACATTCCCTTCATGGCCGCCATCCTCGTCACGATGGCGGTGGAGCGCAAGTAATGGACTATCTGACACTCAAGTGGATACACATCATCAGTTCCACCTTCCTGTTCGGCACCGGGGTGGGCAGCGCGTTCTATAAATTCCTCGCCGACCGCGGCGGTAACGTGCGGCACATCGCCGAAACCAACCGGCACGTGGTGCTGGCCGATTGGCTCTTCACCACGCCCACCTTCATTATCCAACCCTTGACGGGCGTAATGCTGGCGTTGGCGCTTGGCTTTCCCCTGGATACGCCCTGGCTGCTGGCCTCGATGGGGTTCTACCTCTTGACGGGACTTTGCTGGATACCCGTCGTGTTGCTGCAGATTCGCATGCAAACGCTTGCCTGGGCCGCGCTGCACGCAGGCATTCCTCTGGGCGATGATTACTGGCGCATGGCCCGGCAATGGTGCTGGCTCGGCGTTCCCGCCTTCATTGCCATGGTGATTATTTTTTACCTCATGGTTTACAAGCCGCCGCTGTGGGCTTGACCCTCCACAAGGATTCCTTGCATGAACCCCATAGCCGTTCCGGTGCAGGAACCCATCGTCAAGCGCGCCCTGGGCCGCGACTGGGACGCGGTGCCGGAAATCCTGCGCCGCAATTTCGACCTGCCCCCCGGCAGCGATGCCGAGGTGCGTCTGAAAGGCGTCATGTACGAGATCAGCTATTCGCGGATCGGCCGCCTTTTCATTTATCCGGGCCAGCTGTTCGGCGCGCTGGTGCCCTACCAGGGCAAGGACATAAAAATCAGAATCGACCTGCGCACCCACGCCTCGGATCCGCGCTTCATGTACTGGCAACGGGTACACTTCTTTCCCCAGAGTCCGGAGTTCATTTTCTCCTCGCGCATGGAATATCTCACAGGCAACGAATTCGTCGAACGTGTCCGTTCAGGGCTGGGCATGCGCATGAAGGCATCCGTGGCCGGCGGCGTGCTGAAGTTCGAGGGCGTGTGCTACCAGTGGGACCTGTGGGGACTTACCATCAGGCTGCCCAACTGGCTGTTGATGGGCAAAGGTGTCATCCTGGAGCGGCAGGTGTCGACAGAACAGTTCGAGATGCTGTTCGAAATCCACCATCCCTGGTGGGGCAGAACCTTTGCCTACAAAGGACGGTTTTCATTCATCTGAGTACGAACGAGGTGCGTCATGACCCAATCTCCCAAGCCGCTTCACGACAAGACCGGCAAGCCCGACGCTGCCAAGCCGCCAAAAACCGAAAACGAACCACCGCCCGGCGATCAGGACATGACGAAGACAGTCAAGGAAAAGGTCGAACAAGGCGAACTGAGCGCCAACGAAGCACGCAAGCTGTTCGAGGACGTGGGCAAGCAGTTGGACGCCTGAGCTGTCCAGCCCGGCATAGCCATCGACACAAAGAACAGGAAAAGAAAAAGAAGAGAAAAAAGAGGAGCTGGTTGGCAGGCGCCGGTTTTCCACGAAGGTCCACTTTGCCTGCCAACCCACCGCATGTGCCGTGGAAGGGGCTTTCCCATTTAAGGTACATGATTCATTCAGCGCCTTGCGGCCGTAAGTTCCGCTCTATACGGATCAGGAGCCGTACTGTTCGCGTATATCAGCATGATAGTGGCCCAGCGAACTGGGAAAGGCAGAACCGAACTCATGTCGGGAACCAAATCCACTTACTGAAACAAACTGTCGTACTCTTCCTTACTGACTGTTTTCCTCACTTATCGCACCGATGCCATTGCAGTCGACACCTACCCATCCACGGGCAGCTTGCGCCGCGTGAGTCACCGCAGTGCTGCTCGTGAGGCGAACGTTAATCCGGCCGGCGATGGGAGTAAACCGCTTTTTTTCCGTTTGTTCACTTAATCGCAAATTTTGCGGGAAGTGGAGGCAAGCCCACTGCTACGAACGCAGCAGCCGCAGGATTTTCCCGGCATCGTAGTGGCCCGATGCGCTATCGGAAACAGGGGCGTAGTTCCCCTCCGTGGCCTTGTCGGTCTTGTCCCTGCCAACTGTCACCTCACTGCCAGCCTGGGTGTCGGAGCCGACCACAATGCCGGAAATCCTCGCGCCAAACGCAAGCGCGCTCTCCAGTTCACTGGCAAGCGCGCTTGCCATTTTGTCATTGCTCGCCTGCATTTCCCTGAGTGTGGCTGCCACCCATTGTTCGCTCATCTGGAACCCCTTGTTCTTGGTGTCCGACAGCCCGGCCCCTTTGCCCTTGGCTTCCACCAGCAGGATATCGGTGATCCTGCCGTCGGGACCACGCGTGATCCATATCTGGTCAAAGCCGGTGCCTTCCTCGAAACCGCGCATCAGCTTCATGTCGGCAAACTCCGGTGCATGCAGCACGGCTACGAGCGCGGCAATCTCGCCCTCCACTTCCGTCAGCTTGGCACCGAAGCGTGTCTGCGCCTCGGCCAGGGCCAGTGCATCGGGGTGCAGTTCCCCACCTTCGCCTCTTGGCATCCGTTCAGCAATCGCCAGTGAACGCTCGATGATGTGTTGGTATTCATGGCGCTGGCGAATGAGGTTTTCCAGATTGGCTTCCTGCCCCAGGGCATCATGATCCATACGCCTGCCATCCAGCAGTTGAAAAATGCCCAGCGCCTCGATTTCCTGCATGACCTTGTGGTTGAAATCCGGTTCGTCGGTGTACCCCACGGCATCCGTGCGGATTTCCGACATGACCTTGCCCAGAAGGTCGGAGCTGGTGATGTGCCGAAGATCGAAGTTGCGATCGTCGAGGGAGCCGTCAGGACGCAGAATGGCTCCCTTGCGTGCATCGCCCTTGCCCAGTGAAAAGCTGAGCAGCTTGGCCATAAATTCCAGCTGCTGCTGTGGGGTGAAATGCCTGCCCTCGCGTATCTGCTGCAAGTGGACGATGTCCTCGAACCAGGGGCGTATGTCTGCCAGCAGATGCAAATCCTGCTCGCTCAGTGGCTCCTTGCCACGCAACTGCTGTTCCTGCTGCAGGTTCCGCAGCAGTTGCGCAAACTCCGGATGTTCCTGCTCGCGTCGGTGCCAGTTTTGCTCGGCCTCGCTTACGCGTGCTCGCCAGGCATCCGGTTCCGCCATGAAGCCGTTCCTGCCTATGCCTTCGGCAAAACGCGCCACCGTGGCGGCGCGGTCGCCGGGCTTCTGCAAGGCCTTGGCCGCGGCGCTGAAATCGTAGCCTACGTCCCGCGGTGTCACCTGTTGCGGCGTGCCATCCTCGTTCATTGCCGGCGTGTCCATATCGCCATTCAGCTTGGCGCGCAGGTGGTCCAGTACCGTGTCCACGTTCGGACTCGGCCGCAGCCCCTGCAGCAGCTCGAACATGCTGCGCGCAGTGATCAAAAAATCTGCGCTGTTGCGCTGATGCGGCGCCGTTTTCACCAGGCCCAGCATCAGATCCCGGGCAAAATCCGCCGGCAACCCAAGCTCTGCGATGCTGTCCCGCGTGGCGCCGATGTTCTTCAGCAGTTTGGCGGCGGTAACGGAGGCCATGCTGTCGAGCAGCGTGGCCATGGCGGCGTGCAGCGGCGGTTCGGCATCGCGCATGAAATCGGCCAGATGCTGCAGGCTGGTCACCTGATCCACGTCCAGCCGCAGTGTTGCATCCAGCAGCCGCGAAGCCGGCGAATCCGGTTCCACCGCTCCATTCCCCAGCCGCGCCAGTTCCTTCAGTACCGCCTCGCCATTGAGGCTCTTGCGGGAAAGCAGTTGTGTCAGGTCAGCACGGCTGGTTTCCGGCAATGCGCGCACCACCTGATCGAGCCGGTGGGCAAAACCGCTCGCATCGCCGCTCCTGGCCGCCATGTTCAGCAGCCGCCCGGCGCTTGCCACGTCGGGCGCGTTGCCAAGGATGCGCACGATCACCTCGGATGCCAGCCGGACCTTGCCGCTTTCCACTTTGATGCCCTTGATGCGCTCGATGATCGACGGTTCGGTCAACAACCTTCGCACGGCCCGGGTCTGCGCCGTGTCCCCGGCGCCGGCGAGCAAACGTTCGATTGGCGCAAACGGGTCACCGTCCGCCGGCGCCCTGCCCTTGGTGAACAGCCGTGCCGGCTGGTCCAGCCATTGCGGCCGGGTGACCAGGCCGGATTCGATTTCCATCATGCGCAGCGTGTCGATGCCGCCGACTTCCGCCTGGCGGCGCAGCAGGTTGTCGAGCGTGGCGCGCGCCAGTTCAAGATCGCCGTGCAGTTCCAGGCGGGCACGCGCGCCGGCACCGTTTTCCAGGCGCCCTTCCAGATCGGCGATCAGACGCCGCTGCGCATCGATCTCGAGCACAATCTTGTTGCCGTACAGCGCCAGCTGTTCGCTGAGCGGCAGGTCGTCCCAATGTGCCAGCTTGCGCTCATCGAGCATGCCGACACGCTCGCGCCAGGCGGGATCACTGCTTTGCAGCACGTGCAGGCCTTCCTCGCGCAGCACCTTGGGATCGGCGCTCTCGCGCAGCACCACCACCATCTTGCCGTCGACCAGAAGCGTGACCGCTTCGCCGCTCTGCGAGCGTGTCAGCGCGGCGAATTCGGTATCGCTGACGCGCAGTATCGGCGTATCCGCCACCAGATGCCGTTGCGCCGCGGGAAGGCTGGCCAGCAATTCGCGCTGCAGCGCCAGGCGTTCGCGGCGGCTGGACGGCCTTGGCGTTTCGAGCAGGGACTGCAACTGCGCCTGGCGCGCCTGCCGCTGCGCGATGCGCACCTGCTGCGCCTCCTGGTGATGTTGTTTGACGGTAGCGAGCGCGGCATCGAAATCCGCGCGGCGCAACTCCGGCGCCTGTCTGGCGACACGGCGGAACAGCGCATCGTATTGCCCGGGCGACAGCGGCGCCTCGCCGCGCACATGTGCCTGCAACCGCCGCATGTCGGCTTCCGACACCTGCCTGATCCACACCCACTCGCTGCCCGGCAACAGCCGCGCCAGATCACGGCGGCCGTTGAGATAATCTTCACGCTGCGCGGCCTGGGCGCGGCGCGACGTATCGGTGGCCATCAGCAGGCGTTCGAAGAATGCGCTTTCATCCAGGTCGGGGCGGTGCGTGGTGGCTTCGTGCAACAATCTCGCGGCCTTGCTGGCATCGAACTGGCCTTTGGCGATCAACGCGGCGGCCTCGCGCAGCACGGCGGGCGGCAGCCCCTCGAAACCCTCCACGTCCAGATGCGCCAGGGCCTTGCGTACCGGGCCCGGCAAATCGCCCAGCAGCGCATTGCGCACCCGCTTCTGTTCCACCCGCCTGGCCGCCTGTTCCGCTTCCCGCTGCGCGCGACCCTCGGCACCATCGCTCAGCGCGCGGTTGAGCTGGCTGGCGAAATCGCGCTGATCCAGCCCGGGAATCTGGCTGGCCACGCTGCGGATGAACGCCAGTTTTTCCTTTGGCGTGCCGAAGCCACCACTTTCCAGGCCATGCAGCAGACTGGTCAGGGTTTGCGCATCCAGGCGGTTGGCGAGGTGCTGCAAAGGAGCGGGCAACTGCTGGCGCGCCTGTTGGCCGGCATGCACTTCCAACTGCACCTCGCGCAAGGGCGTGTCGTAATGCATCACGCCTGCGGAAATACCGGCCAGCCGCAACGCGCGTGCCTGCTGTGGACTCGGTTCGCCGCCCTGGCTGCGCGCCGCCGCCAGCAGTTCACCGTACCGATGCCGGTTGTACGCGCCGGCCGCGGCGCGGCCCGAGGCGCTGACCATATCGCGCAGGCCCGCCTGGCCGATGCGCTTGAGCGCATCGCCGAAACTGCCCTTGAAGTCGCCATTGGCGTAATCCAGCAATACGCCGGCGCTTTCGCCGAGGCTGGAGCCCATGGCTTCCGACAACCCTTCCTTGAACATTTCGCGACCGTTCGGTCCAAGCATCTGCCCCAACCGCTGCATGCGGCTCAGGTTGGCCACATCGTCGGCATTGCGCAGGCCGCGCGCCATGGCGCCATCCACCGAGTCGCCCAGCTTCTCCGACACGCCGGCGCTGATGGCGCCCACCGCCGCGCCTTTCAAGGCGCCGTTGAACAGGCGCTCGAAACCGAGGTCCATGCCATCCTTGAACGTCTCGTCCTGAATCGCCACCTGCGCGACGTTGCTCAGCGCGCCGGTGATCGCCTCGCGCACCATGGCGCCGCCTACCTTGCCGAAGGCGCCATTGATGGCATTGCCGGCCCGGAACAGCGCGCCGCCGCGCCCCAGCCCGCCGGCCATGGCACCACCGATGCCG
>DATMFX010000269.1:0-3868 GCA_035555995.1 Hyphomicrobiales bacterium
GCACGCCGTCGGCGTTGTCGGCGCGGCGCTCCATCAGTTGATCCAGCCCCTGCATCGCCACCTTGGCCTGCTGCCAACGGCTGAGCAGGCTCGCCACCGACGCCATCGGCGCCATCATGCGCGAGGCCAGGATGGAAGCGGCCACCAGCGCGCCCACCGACAGTTCCGCCTGCATCACCAGCGGCGCGCCGAACAGCACCACTGCGGAAAACACGCCGCTCTGCACGTTCTGCGTCCAGATGCCCAGGCCACCGGCGATGCGGCGCAGCCGCAGGTTCACGTCGGCCGTGACTTCGTTGCAATGGTTCCACTGCTGCTGGAAGCGCTGTTCGGCCTGCAGCCCCTTGACGTCTTCCAGACCCTGGATGGTTTCCACCAACAAGGCATTGCGCAGCGCCGATTCACGCAGCGCCTCGCCTGCGAGCAGGCGCAACTTGCCCTGTGCCAGCACGCCCGGCAGCAACAACAGCAATACGGCCGCCATCGGCACCAGCACCAGCGGGCCGCCCAGATGCCACAGGATGAAACAGAACAGGAAGAAGAACGGCAGGTCGGCAACGGCTGCCACCGTGGTGGAGGTCAAGAGTTCACGGATCTGTTCCAGCTCGCGAATCTGCGCGATGAAGGTGCCGGTGGAGCGCGGTATGTCTTCGTTGCGGATGCGCAAGGCGTGGCCGAACACGCGGTCGGAAATGCGCAGGTCCGCGCGTTTGCCCAGGAGATCGGTGATGCGCAGCCGCATGTTGCGCAGTACGTATTCGAAGGCCAGCGCCAGCAATACGCCGCTGAACAGAACGTACAGCGTGGGGAACGATTCCGCCGGAATCACCCGGTCGTAGACCTGGCGGGTGAACAGGATACCGGCAAGCGCCAGCACGTTGGCCAGCAGCGACGCAAGCAACACATGGCCGTAAGGGCGCAGGTCGCGCAGTACGATGCGCGCCAGCCAGTGCCGCTCGACCGGTTTGACGTAATCGTCCACGCGGGCATCGGGCACGCTGCGCGCCGGCCGCAGTATCACCAGCCGGCTGATCTGTTGCAGCAGCGCTTCCTTCGGTATCGCGCTGCGCAGTCCCTGGTCGCCGCTGTAGACCAGGCCCATCCGCCCTTCGCTGTCCTGGGATTCCACCACGGCCACCTGGCCATCCTGCAACTGCACCACCACCGGCAGGCGCCAGGGGCTCAGTTGGTTGGCATCGATCGTGCCGGGCGCCCAGGCCAGGCCCGCCTGCCGCGCCAGGGTATCCAGGCCTTCCTCGAAACGGCGCTCGCGCGACCAGGCCGCACTCACGCGGATATGTTCCGCCGAGCAATCCAGGCGGAAATGCGAGGCCACCGTCAATATGGCTTCGATCCAGGGTTCCAATGCCAGCTGCGACTGCGTTTCTGCGGCTTGCGTCATGACGTCGACTCCACTCATTGCCTTATCCGTATGCCGCGGGCGGGACGGCTGTCGATACCGAAGGCATCACGCAGCCCGCTGGTGCTGTGCAGGCAGGCGATCTGCATTCTGCGCAGGTCGTGTACCGTCTGCTGTTTGTCGAACAGGGCCTGATGGATTTCCTGTTCGGTGTTGAGAATGTCGAGCAGCGTGCGGGTGCCGAGCGCCAGGTATTGCTGGCGATACAGCTCCTGCGTGTTCACCACGTTGTCGTGGCGCGCGTCGAGATAGCTCAGGCGCTCCATGAAACTGCGGGTCTGGTCGCGCGCCTCGCGAAAGCTGCGGCCCACGTCGCGTAGCGCCGCTTCGCGTCCGGCCTGCGCCGCCTGCACGGAATATTCCGCGGCTCGGCGCCGCGCCCGGGTGGCGCCGCCCTGGAACAGCGTGCTGTCCACGCTCAGTGCGAGGCTGAATTCACGATCGTCCAGCGTGGGATTGAACGCCGCGTTGGCCGGATTGTTCAGATTGCCGTAGTTGGCGCTGAGCGAGAACGTGGGGAAATAGTCGGCCCGCGCCCGTTCGATCTTGGCCCTGGCCTGCTCCAGTTCCGCCTCGGCTACCATCACGCTCGGCACCTGGGAAAAATCCTCTTCCGCATTCAGGCAGGCCTGCGCCAGGTCTTCGGGAAAACCGCCGTCCACGTTGCCGCGCATTTCCCGCCCGGTGTAGTTCTGCAGCGTGCGTTTCCACATATCCAGTTGCGCCTGCAGTTGCAGTTCGGTGGCAAGCGCCGCTTCGTGGCGCGACAGCGCCTGCAACGAATCCGAACGGCTGCTGGCGCCCAGCGCGGAACGCTTATCCGCCAGGTCCTGGATCTCGGCGATGGCGCGCGTCTGCTCGCGCGCAATGTCCAGCAAGGCCTGGTAACGCTGCACTTCGATGAAGGCGCCGGAGGTTTCGCTGGCCAGGTCGTCCATGGTCTGCAGCACGGAAGCGCGGTTGCGATCGGCGCCGGAGGCCGCCACGTCCACGGAACTCGATACCTTACCGAAGTCGTAGAGCATCTGTGATGCGGAAATGTTGAGACTGTCCCACGGACGGGAATTGGAACGGCTGTACCCGGAACCCAGCGCCGAACTGACGCGCGGATAGTAGCCGGCACGCGCCACGTCGATTTCCTCCAGCGTGGCGTATAGATTGCCTAGCGAACGGGCGATGGCGGGATGCGAACTTTCGGCCTGCCGTACGGCGTCGCCAAGATCCAGCAGCGTGGCGTCGTCCGTCCCACCCGCCGTGATGGTGGAGGTGATTTCCGCCGCGCGGAAAGGTCCGCCCGCGCTCTCGTTGCTGATGCGTTCGCCTTGGCTCGCGGGTTGCAACACGGTGTCTGCGGCATCCGCGCCGCCCGGCATGAAGCGCGAGGCGGGAATCGCCACAGTGGAGTCCGGAACAGTGGAGTCCGGATCGGCAGCGGGAGGCTGTTCGGAAGCGAGCCCTGCCCCCTTGCTATCCTGCTCCGCTGCCGATACCGGATTCGTTGCGGCAGTGGGAAGTGGCGCGGCGCTGCCCTGCCTTTCGGCGTCCAGCTCGGCGATGAACTGTGCAACTGTCATCACCTTGGCCGGTGCGGCCTCGCCTGCATGCGCGACCCCCGTACCAGCGATCGCCGCCATGATCGAGGCCAGTCCATTCAACAGGTACGAATGCCACCAGCACCGCATGCCGCCCACTCCCTTGCCTTGCTTACTCTTTGACTTGCCCGGAAGGCGCGAATGGCCTTCCGGGTATTGCCCACCCTGGTTGGTGCGTCAGATCAGGGAGGAATTGTGCTGGGACAGAAGATCGCCCAGATTCACCGCATCGCTGGCTGCCACCTGCGGGGCTTCGGCACCGCCGCCGCCAAGCAGACCGCCCAGCAATCCGCCGACCGGACCACCGCCGCCAAGGAGGCCACCGACCAGACCGTCATCGCCGAGCAGACCGCCCACGACACCGTCTTCGCCGAGAACACCGCCGAGCAGATCGCCGCCAAGCGCGTCGCCACCCAGCAGGCCACCGACGAGGCCGTCTTCGCCCAGCACACCGTCGAGCAGACCGTCACCGGCAAGACCACCGCCGAGCAGGCCGCCGACGAGGCCATCCTCACCGAGGACGCCGTCGAGCAGACCGCCGCCAAGGGCGTCACCACCGAGCAGGCCACCGACGAGGCCGTCTTCTCCCAGCACGCCGTCGAGCAGACCGTCACCGGCAAGACCGCCGCCAAGCAGACCGCCGACGATGCCATCTTCACCTAGGACGCCGTCGAGCAGACCACCGCCAAGGGCGTCGCCGCCGAGCAGGCCACCGACGATGCCGTCTTCGCCCAGCACGCCATCGAGCAGACCGTCACCGGCAAGACCACCGCCGAGCAGGCCGCCGACGAGGCCATCCTCACCGAGGACACCGTCGAGCAGACCGCCGCCAAGGGCGTCACCACCGAGCAGGCCA
>DATMFX010000270.1:0-8197 GCA_035555995.1 Hyphomicrobiales bacterium
ATTCGCCAAGTTATGCAAGGAAGAGCAGCTTGCCGCGCTGTTCTGTGCACCTGGCAACTATACGGTCATCAATGCGATCGCGGAGGTCGGTATTCCAGCTTTCGGCGGGCGCACCGAAGGCGGCATGTGCGCCATGGCGGACGGCTTCTCCCGGGCCACCGGCGAAGTGGTGGCGGCTTCCGGCACCGAAGGGCCGGGATTCGCCCACATGATCATGAACATTGCCGCTGCCAGCGCAGCCAGAACGCCTCTGCTCGTATTGGCGAGCAATGCAAGCATCTCCGGGGAAGACAACGAAGCGCTGCAGAATATCTACCAGCAGCCGATGACGGAGACGGTGCGCAAGTACGGCAAACGCATCATCGTGCCGAATCGCGTATGGGAGTATGGCCAATACGCGTTCCGGCAATTGAGGTCGGGCGTGCCGGGCGTGGTGCATCTCGATTTTCCGGGCGAGGTCACGCGTGAGCGCTTCGCCGACCCAGGGAAACTGGCGTGCTACTACGAGAAGGACAGGTACCGGAGCGAATCCCGTTGCGAACCGTCTGCTGCGGATATGCAGATGGCAATCGACATGATCGTCAAGGCGGAGCGCCCCATCATCGTTGCAGGGCAGGGGGTATTTCAGCGCCAGGCATGGGAGCCGCTGCTGGCGGCGGCCGCGCGTCATGAACTCGCCATCGTCGGTTCCGGCCCGATGCGTGGCCACGTGCCGGACGATCATCGCTTGAATGCGAGCATGTCGCACGACGCCATGTTCAGCGCCGATCTCGTGGTGTTCATCGGGCAGTATTGCATGCCAAAACTCGGTGAATACCGCTTCAACCCGGACGCCAAGGCTATCCGGGTGCACCCGGTACCGGAAGAATTGGGCCACAACTGGCCGCTCGATCTCGGTATCGTCAGTGACGAGAAAGCTTTTCTGGAACAGTTGGCAAACCGGTTGCCGGCCAGGGAGCGCGCCACCTGGGTTGCCGAGCTTGCCGCCGCGAAGCAGAAGTACATCGACACCTCTCTCGATTATTACCGAACCGGGCTCAAGTATAGCCAGGACACCAATACCATTCACCCGCAGGTGATGGCGAAGGAAATACATGACTTCCTATACGAAGGCGATATCGATCCCAAGCTGACGTTGACCGGTTGGGGCGGTGCCACCTGCGGTCACGCGGCGGCACGTTGGCTACGCGCCAACCGTCCGGCGCAGGAGATCGTTTGCCAGTATCAGTTTGGCGCCATGGGGCCGGATCTGGCGATGGTGATTGGCTCGGCGCTTGCCGTGCAGCGTGGAGTGGGACCGCAAGCCGCCTACCAGGGCGCCCCGGCCCTGTGTGTCACGAGCGATGCGGGGATCGGCTACAGCCTTTTCGAGCTCGATACCGCAATCAAGTACAAGGTGCCGATCATCTGCGTGGTATTCAACAACAACTGCTGGGGCATGTGGCCTGCGGCAGAGAATGCGCCGCGCGCGATGCACATGTACTTGTTCCAGGAAAATCTGCGCTACGACAGGATGGCCGAAGGGCTGGGTGCGAGAGGCGAATACGTGCGCACGCCGGAGCAATTGCGCGAGGCCCTCAAGCGCAGCTACCGCGCTGCCGAGACAGAGAATGCCTCGACGCTCATCAACGTCCAGTCGCTTGCGGAATTCTCGTCGTCCAGGCTGTTTCCGCCGGCACCGACGTTCGGGGCGGAGCCAGGGGTGGGCGCCTGTCTGCACTGAGGCCCTGGAGCCACATACAAATCCAAGCACGACAATAACAAGGGCTCCCACGAGAGCTAGAAGGAGATTCAAATGGCGGTTCCACCCGGTGTGAGCGAAAGCGATTTTGCACGCGCGCTCGATCGTTTCAGGGCAATAGTCGGCAACGAATGGGTCTTCACGAGTGACGAAGATATCGCGCTTTACAAGGACGCCTACTCGCCGCTTTGGGGTGAAGCGGAAGAGAAACTCACCTCCGCGGCCATTGCGCCTGATTCAGCCGAGCAGGTCCAGGAAATCGTAAAGATTGCCAACGAGTTTCATATCCCGCTTTATACGGTCTCCACGGGCCGCAACCTGGCGTACGGCGGCTCGGCACCTGTGCTTTCAGGGAGCGTCGTGCTCGACCTGAAACGCATGAACCGGATTCTCGAGATCGACGAAAAAAGCGCATTCGCGCTCGTCGAACCCGGCGTGAGCTACTTCGATCTGTTTCGCTACATCCGTGACAACAAACTGAAGCTGTGGATCGATTGCCCGGATCCAGGCTGGGGCAGCGTAACCGGCAACGCCCTCGATCATGGCATCGGGTATACGATGAATCCCTACCGTGACCACTGGGACGCGCACTGCGGCCTCGAGGTGGTGACGGCCTCCGGTGAACTTATCCGCACCGGCATGGGTGCCCTTCCCAACGCGAAAAGTTGGCAGCATTTCAAATACGGATATGGTCCGCTCATCGATGGCATTTTTTCACAATCGAATTTCGGCATCGTCACGAAGATGGGGATCTGGCTCATGCCTGAGCCCGAAGCTTTCCTGGAAGGGCAGGTGCAGGTCGCCAGGCACGACGACATCATTCCGCTCGTCGAACACATGAAGTACTTCATGAACACGAGCCTGATGAACTGCGGCACCACCAACCTGTCTTCGCCGGTGCGCGGCGAACTCAGTAGAGATCCTGACCTGCGTAAACTCCTCACGAAAGACGATGCCGCCTCCATAGACCGCATGAATGCCATCGCCACGGAGCGCAACGTGCCGTTCTATTCGGTTTCGCTCCGCTTCTACGGGCCCGAGACGGTAATACGTGCCCAGTGGGATTACGCTAAACAGCGTATGAGTTCGATCCCCGGCATTCGCTTCGAGGATGGCGCCACCTACAACTTCCCGTTGACCGACGAGCAGCTCCCACAGGTGCACTCCGAACGCGAACTTGGCATACCGTCACTATCGATTTTCTCGATCGGTACGCGCTCGAACTTCGGACCCGGCAACCGAGGCCATCTCGGCTTCTCGCCCGCGATTCCGATGACGGGTGAAGCGGTCATCGAATCCATGCGCGTCGTCGAGACCGTCCTGCAGGAGTATGCCGAGGAACTGGGCACCACGGTTGCATCCACCGTCTTCCCGCAGTCTTACCATGCGCGCACGTTCGTCATCCTGGTGCTGTTCAACATCGTACGCGACCCGGCGATCAACCGCCGTACCCGTGACGTGTTCAGGCGACTGGTGGCGATCGCCGCCGAACACGGCTGGGGCGAGTATCGTACCCACACGGCCTTCATGGACACTTGTGCCGCCGTCTACTCATTCAATGACCACGCGCTTCTCAAGTTCCAGCAGACGCTCAAGGACGCCGTCGATCCCAACGGCATCCTGTCCGCCGGCCGCTATGGCATTTGGCCGAAGCACCTGCGCGATGCCTGACATCGATACGTCCTTCGCCGCGAGGAGGCTTGTCCTTCGGCGTCTTTGATTCTGAGAATTTTCCGTGAGGGCCGGTCGTGTTCGATCGATAAGGAGAACAATGTGCTTCATGCTTTCTATACAGGACTGGGTGGCGCCGCGCGGGCCGCGTTCGGTGCAGTGCTGGTCAGTGTTGCGCTGGCTGTAGCACCCGCAACTGCGCAGGACGGCTCTGCCAGCTTGGCGCTGGTCGGGCGTCTCGTCGCGAATTTGGATCAGTCGGTCGAGTTCTACCAGGCGCTTGGCTTCACCAAGGATGAGGCGGAGTCGCGAGATTGGGGTAGGGATGAAACTATCGAAACGCTATTCGGTGTGAATGGCTTCGAGACCCGCGTCGCCAAAATGCAGATGGGCAGTAATGCCTCTGGACAGCTTTTCGCCGTGTATCTGCGGGAAGTGCGCGGCATTGAACGCCGTAATCTGTCGGTGCGGAGCATGTGGAAGCCCACCGCGACACACATCGGCCTCGTCATCAACAACGTAAAAGGAACCTGGGAAGCTCTGCGCAAGGCCGGAATCCTGCGGCCGCACTCCTGGAGCGACGAACTGCAGCCGGCGGAACGGACGAGCGGTCAGCTGGCCTATATCGCCGATCCGGATGGACTCGATGTCGAGGTCATCGATCAGGGGGCAAATACCGAACCCGGGATCAGCCACTTCGGCATAGTCGTTACCGACATGGACAAGGCGCGCGAATTCTATGTGGGCCTGCTCGGCGGCAAGCTCCCGCCAGAGGAACCGCAGTGGCTGCAAGGTGATTTCTATGATGCCGTGGTCGGTGGCCATGGCGGCGTGGTGCGCCTGTTCTTCCTCACCTTCCCGGAAGCCGCCGCACCGGCGTCGACCCTGAACTTCGAGCTCATCGATTTTCAAAATCGCAAGCAACCGATCGACGCTTTTGCCATAACCGATATTGGCGTGAACTACTACGGGTTCCAGGTGCCGGACCTGGAATCCTTTGTCGAGCGCGCACTTGCACTTGGAGCCAGTCAGGTATCGAAAGATATCGTCACGTTGCGCGACGGTGCCCGGGAAATCCTGCTGCGCGACCCCGACACAGGCGCTTTCGTGCTGTTTCGTGAACAGCCGTGAGGCGCCCATCGAGTAGTGGAGACATAGAAAAATGTACGTGAGTCGAAGACATTTCTGGACTGGCTTGTGGCGGGCCGTTGGGATTTCGCTGTTCTTGAGTGGGTGGGGCATGGCCTCTGACATGGTGAAGGCCGCCTCTTGGGATGATGATCCCGCTGTGCAGGAAGTCCTGGCAATTCGCCGGCAGGCAATCGTCGCCTTGACCACGACCGGCCCGACACCGGAAAGCGAACGCTATTCGTCGACGTTCGTCGCCAACTCACCCGGTGGCGGCGTGGTGAATGGCGAGCAGATGCAAGCGGCATTCGCGAGTGGCAACGTGAGCTACGCCGACGTGGAGATGAAGCTCGACTATGCGGGCTCGCATGGTCCGGACGTCGTCGTGCTCATGGGCGAGGAGATTGTGGTCCCGGGTGCTGGCTCCCGCAATGCAGGCCAGCGTATTCGCCGCCGCTTCACCGATATCTTTCGTAAGGAGAATGGGGAGTGGCGGCACGATGTGCGGCACTCCAGCGTTATCCCTGCGGATTAGTGATGTCGTTTTTGAGATATCAATAAAGGAAGACCGTCGGCATTTGGGCCACTACACGTTAAACCTAAAATGCATCACATCCCCATCCTGCACAATGTACTCCTTGCCTTCCAACCGCCATTTCCCCGCATCCTTGGCGCCTTGTTCGCCCTTGTACTGGACGAAATCAGCGTAGGCGACCACTTCGGCGCGGATGAAGCCTTTTTCGAAGTCGGTGTGGATCACGGCGGCGGCTTTGGGGGCGGTGGCGCCGATCTTGACGGTCCAGGCGCGTACTTCCTTCACGCCGGCGGTGAAATAGGTCTGCAGGCCCAATAGTTCGTAGCCGGCGCGGATCACGCGGTCCAGGCCGGGCTCAATCATGCCGAGGTCCTTGAGGAATTCGCCTTTTTCCTCGGGGGCGAGTTCGGCAATCTCGGCTTCCAGCTTGTTGCACACGGGTACCACCGCGGCGCCTTCCTCCAGGGCGATGGCGTGCACGGTGTCGAGGAACGGATTGTTCTCGAAGCCGTTTTCATCGACGTTGGCGATGTACATGGTGGGCTTGACGGTCAACAGATGCAGCGGCTGCAGCAGTGCCGCCTCGTCCTTGTCCAGCTTCAGGCTGCGCACCGGCTTGCCGATGTCGAGATGGGTGCGCACGCGGGTCAACAGTTCCTTCAGGCGCAGTTGTTCCTTGTCGCCGCCCTTGGACATCTTGGTGGCGCGATCCAGCGCTTTTTCCACGCTTTCGAGATCGGCCAGGGCGAGTTCGGTGTTGATCACTTCGATGTCGTTCTGTGGGTCGATGGTGTTGGCCACGTGGATCACGTTGTCGTCGCGAAAGCAGCGCACCACGTGGGCGATGGCATCGGTTTCACGGATGTTGGCCAGGAATTTGTTGCCAAGCCCTTCGCCCTTGGAGGCGCCGGCCACGAGGCCCGCGATGTCCACGAATTCCACGCTGGTGGGCACGGTGCGTTCCGGCTTGACGATGGCGGTGAGCGCATCGAGGCGCGCGTCCGGCACGGGCACGATGCCGGAGTTCGGCTCGATGGTGCAGAACGGAAAGTTCTCGGCGGCGATGCCGGCCTGGGTGAGCGCGTTGAAAAGCGTGGATTTACCCACGTTGGGCAAGCCCACGATGCCACATTTGATGCCCATTGAGACTACCTCACTGCTTGGTGTGCAGCTGATGCATCGCGGTCTGGAGCTTGCCTTCGACCAGAAGCGGCATCAGCTTGATGGCGTTGTCTATTTGCGTGTCCATGGTGTCACGCTCGCTGCGGCTGAAATCGCCGAGCACGTGGCCCAGCACCTGGCCGGCGTCACCAGGATGGCCGATGCCCAGGCGCAGCCGGTGGAAATCGGCGCTGCCGAGCGCCTGGATGATGTCGCGTACGCCGTTGTGGCCGCCGTGGCCACCGCCGGTTTTCAGGCGCGTGGTGCCAAGCGGCAGGTCGAGTTCGTCGTAGGCCACCAGGATCTGTTGCGGAGCGATCCGGTAATACTGCGCCAGGGCGGCAAGCGCCTGGCCGCTTTTGTTCATGTAGGTGGAAGGAAACAGCAGGCGCACGTCCTGCCCGGCGATCGTGCAGCGCGCGGTAAGCCCGAAAAATTTGCTCTCGGGCTTGAGCTGCACGCCCGTCTCGCGGCTCAGCGCTTCGAGAAACAGGGCGCCGGCATTGTGCCGGTTGTGCTGATACTGCTGGCCTGGGTTGCCCAGGCCAGCGATCAGGGCGATGCCGTCGCTCATGGCGCGAAGATGAGCTTACTTCTTCTCGGCCTTGTCGGCGGCGGCAGCGTCGGCTTCCGGCTCCGCGGACTTCTGCGGCGCGGTAATGGTCACCACGCCCAGGTCGCCTTCAGCACCGTGGCTCAGCGCGATGGAGCTGACGCCCTGCGGCAGTTTGAGGTCGGAGATGTGCAGCGACTGGCCCACGGCCAGGTTGACCAGGTCCACTTCGATGAACTCGGGCAGGTCCTTGGGCAGACAGCTCACCTCGATCTCGGTGACCAGGCGCATTACCAGGCCGCCGCCCTGCTTGACGCCCACCGCGGTGGCTTCGTTGAGGAAGCGCAGCGGCACTTTGACGTGCAGCACGTGGTCGGCCTGCACGCGCAGGAAGTCGGCGTGCATGATGCGCGGCTTGGACGGATGGCGCTGCAGATCCTTGATGACCACGCTCTGGGCGTTGCCGTCGATCTTCAGGGTGATGATCGAGGAGAAGAACGCTTCGTTGTCCACGGCCTGCAGCAGTTTGTTGTGCGACAGCGCGATGTTGGCGGGCGCCGCTTCGCCGCCGTAAACGATGGCGGGTACGGCATCCTGTTGCAGACGCAGGCGGCGGCTCGCACCTTTCCCCACGTTGTCCCGGGCCTGTGCCTCGAGCACGATTTCATGTCTGGTCATGCTGATTACCTCTGCGGCCGCAAGCGGTCCGCAAATTGGGGGCGTCGAATTTGCCCCGTTGCTTATACTCCGCGCGGCTTGCGACCAGCCGCGCGGAACTTACCCCAGGCCAGTTTCCCGCTCAGGCGGGTTCGAACATGGCGCTGACGGATTCTTCGTTGCTGACGCGGCGGATCGCTTCGCCAAGGAAGCGCGCCAGCGGCAGCTGCCGGATCTTGTCGCAGCCTTTTGCCTGCGCCGAGAGCGGAATGGTGTCGGTGACCACCAGCGAATCGAGCGAGGAGCCGCAGATGTTGTCGATGGCGTTGCCGGACAGCACCGGGTGCGTACAGTACGCCACCACTTTCTGCGCGCCCTGTTCCTTGAGGGCGTCGGCGGCCTTGCACAGCGTGCCTGCGGTATCGACCATGTCGTCCACGATCAGGCAGGTGCGGCCTTTCACTTCACCGATCAGGTGCATCACTTCGGTTTCGTTGGCCTTGGGGCGGCGCTTGTCGATGATGGCGAGATCCGTGCCGAGCTGCTTGGCGAAGGCGCGGGCGCGCAGCACACCGCCGATGTCCGGCGATACCGTGATCAGGTTGTCGTAATGCTGGTTGCGTACATCGTCCACCAGCACCACCGAGCCGTAGACGTTGTCCACCGGAATGCTGAAAAAACCCTGGATCTGTTCGGCGTGCAGGTCGATGGTCAACAGGCGATCCACGCCGGCGGCGATGATCATGTCGGC
>DATMFX010000271.1:0-3158 GCA_035555995.1 Hyphomicrobiales bacterium
AGTGAGGGTGTTTGGGGAGCATTGGGCTTTTGGCAGGATGTATGTGGCCCGCATCAGGTCTGTTGCAGTCACTTGGCCGGATTGATTGGTTGTCGGGGAATTTTCTTTGTTGGTCCGCATCAAGGTCGTTGCGCCTCTGTCGTCCCTGTTGACCAGACAGGGTACGCTGCAAGCACATCCATGTGGCGCTCGGCTCCGGGCCATCCCTGGCCCTACGACGCCCCTGTCTGGTCAACAGGGACGACAGAGGCTTGGCATTGGACTTCAGTGTTACGTACGAGAGTTCGGTTCAGTTTCGATGCGGCCCACCATGCCCCCAGTTACAGCTAGTGACTTTTGTAATGCTCCACCAATCGGATCGATCGGTTGGGGCTGAGTACCATGCGGGCGTGGCGGCGGCTCAGGAGGCGTGGGTTCGAGACGCCGCAGGAGTGGGCGATGATGTTGACGTCGATGAGCATGTTGCGTTGGTAGTTCGCCACGCGTTGTGTCTTGTCCTTGGTGACCAGCCCGCGCTGCAGTTTGGGGTTGTGGGTGGTGATGCCGGTGGGACAGGTGTTGCGGTTGCATTGCAGGGCCTGTATGCAGCCCAGCGAAAACATGAAGCCGCGCGCGCTGTTTACCGCATCGGCGCCCACGCACAGGGCCCAGGCCACGTCGCTTGGGTTGATCAGCTTGCCTGACGTTATCACCCGGATACGCTCGCGCAGTCCGAATTCCTCCAGTTTGTTCACCAATAGCGGCAGCGATTCCCGGATGCCGAGGCCCATGTCGTCGAGCAGCGTCATGGGTGCCGCGCCGGTGCCGCCGTCGCCGCTGTCGAGCGTGATGAAGTCCGGCGCCAGTTCCTTGCCCATCATGTTGATGGTCTGCAGCAAATCTTCCAGCCAGGTGGCGTCGCCGAATACGGTCTTGATGCCCACCGGCTTGCCGGTGAACTCGCGCAGCCATTGGATGCGTTCGATGAGTTCGCGGTTGTTGGCGATGTCGGTGTGGCGGTTGGGGCTGATGGAATCGTGGCCCGCGGGAATGCCGCGGATGCGGGCGATTTCCTCGGTGACCTTCACGCCGGGCAACAGCCCCCCCTTGCCGGGTTTGGCACCCTGGGCAAGCTTGAGCTCGAACATCTTCACCTGCGGGCGCTCGGCGATTTCGCGCAGCTTGTCCAGCGAATAATTGCCCGCCGCGTCGCGCACGCCGTATTTTGCCGTCCCGATCTGGAAGATGAGGTCGCAGCCGCCTTCGAGGTGATAGTCGCTCAGGCCGCCTTCGCCGGTGCACATCCAGCAGCCGGCAAGCGCCGCGCCGCGCGACAGCGCCTGTACTGCGGGCCGCGACAACGCGCCGTAGCTCATGCCGGAAATGTTGAAGATGGAGCGGGATACATAGGGCTGGCGGGCATAGGGGCCATAGGTGATGGCGGGGGTTTCGGTGCCGTCCTCGTCCAGTATCGGAAACCCGGCGTTGATGAAGATCACGTGGCCCGATTTGTCGTTGTCGCGGGTGGAGCCGAAGGCGGAGGTGTTGTCGAGGTTTTTGGCGGCGCGGTACACCCAGGAACGCTGCGCGCGGTTGAAAGGCAGTTCCTCGCGGTCCTGGGAATAGAGGTACTGGCGAAAGAATTCACCCAGTTTCTCGAACAGATAGCGGAAACGGCCGATCAGCGGGTAATTGCGGCGGATGGTGTGCGTGGTCTGGGAGACGTCGATGATGTACAGCACCACCGCGGTCAGAAACCCGATGCCGATGGCCAGCACGAAGGTGGTGGACAGCAGATGGGTCATCAGGCCGAAGAAACTTTCGCTATAGCGGGTAAGCGTATCCACGGCATTGCTCCTGTCGGGTGGGGTCGCGGGAAGAATTGCGGCATCGGGCCGCGGGCTTGGCAAACACGTGGCCGCGCCGCCTTGCGGTGGCCGCGGTGTCTGGAAAACGGGGTATCGTCATCAAAGGCCGAGTATAGAGTTCAACGTTTGCCGCTGCCACCACCGCACGAAAGGGTAAACGCGGGAGGCGCGGCTGCGTTTGGGTATTCGTAATCTGGAACAAAGCGCGACTTTTCCGCCCGCTCCGATAGTTCCCGTGCCCGGCATGGGCGATAATGCCGAATCAAGCCGTTTTGGCGACCTGCGAAACCCCCTGACGTGACCAACGCTGTACTGTATCTGGCCTCCGCCTCGCCTCGCCGCCGCGAACTGCTGGCACAACTGGGATTATCCGTGATGTGCCTGCCGCAGGACATCGACGAGAGCGTGCGCGCCGGCGAACCCCCTGCCGTCTATGTCGAGCGCCTGGCGCGGGAAAAGGCGCTGGCGGCATTGCGCGACCCCGGCCACGTGAGTCCCCTGCCGATCCTTGCCGCCGACACCACGGTGGCGAGCGGCGATATGATCCTGGGCAAGCCCGAGAATGCCGCTGAAGCACAGCGGATGCTGGAACGGCTGTCCGGCTCCACGCACGAGGTGCTGACGGGCATCGCCGTGGCCGGCGCCGGTGCGCTGGAGAATGCGGTGGCAAGCGCGGTGGAGAGCTCGGTGGGGAGCATGGTGGAGAGCACGGTAGTGGTCACCCGCGTGCGTTTCCGCCCGCTCAGCACTGAGGAAATCGCCGCCTACTGGGCCAGCGGCGAACCGCGCGACAAGGCCGGCGCTTATGCCATCCAGGGGCTTGGCGCCATGTTCGTCAGCCATATCGAGGGCAGTTACAGCAATGTCGTGGGCCTGCCGCTGTACGAAACCCTTGAGTTGCTGAATCGTCATGGCATCGCGTCGATGTCCCTGTTGCGCGGAGCCTCTGCATGAGCGTCGAAATCCTGATCAACGTCAGCCCAAGCGAAACCCGCGTCGCGCTCACCGAGCAAGGGCTGCTGCAGGAAATCTACATCGAACGCAACAACAAGCGCGGCCCGGTGGGCAACATCTACATGGGCAAGGTGGTGCGGGTGATGCCGGGCATGCAGGCCGCCTTCGTCGACATCGGGCTGGAAAAGGCCGGTTTCATCCATGCCGCCGACATCGCCCAGCTCGACGAGGAAGGCTTCGAGCTGCCGCTGGCCCAGGCGCTGCCGATCGGCCAGCTGCTGCACGAAGGCCAGTACCTGGCGGTGCAGGTGGCCAAGGAACCGATCAGCAGCAAGGGCGCGCGCCTGACCACGCATC
>DATMFX010000272.1:0-5429 GCA_035555995.1 Hyphomicrobiales bacterium
CGCCTGGCCGCGGCAAGCGAACGCGCCGCCAGCCATTTCGTGGCCCGCGTGCTGACGCTGGCCACGCTCACCGCGCTGATCTGGAGCGTCGTCGATCCCACGCAGGTACTCACCGCCACGCTGGCGGTACTGGTGGTGTCCTGCCCCTGTGCCTTCGCGCTGGCCGTGCCCGCCGCCCTGACGCGCGCGCTGGCGGTGCTGGCGCAACGCGGCGTGCTGGCCGTGCATCCGGATGCGCTGGAACGGCTTGCCGGCATCGACCATGCGGTGTTCGACAAAACCGGCACGCTGACGCAAACCCCGCTCACGCTTGCACGCTGCCTTCCGCTGCGCGAATCGATCGACAGCAACACCGCACTGACGCTTGCCGCCGCGCTTGCCAGCGGCAGCCGCCATCCGGCGTCGCGTGCAATCGCCGATGCCGCCGCTGCCCGCGCACTGCCCGCAGTCGAAGAGCGCCACGCGTGGGCGGGCGATGGCCTGCAGGGCAACATCGATGGCCGGTGCCTGCGCCTTGGCCGCAGCGCCTTTGCGCTGCAGGCGCAGAAACCTGATGAGCGGATTCCCGAAGACGCCGTGCTGCTCGCGGACGCGCAAGGACCGATCGCCGCGTTCATTTTGAACGAACGTCTGCGCGAGGATGCCGCCGCCACCGTGGCCGCCTTGCAGGCGCAAGGCGTGCACGTGGCCATCCTGAGCGGCGATGCGCCTTCCAAGGTGGCGGTGGTGGCGCAGCGCGTCGGGGTAACGGACTGGCATGGTGCGCTGCGTCCGGCCGACAAGCTCGCGTATCTGCAGGCGCGGCGCGCGGAAGGCGCGCGCGTGCTGGCGGTGGGCGACGGCATCAACGATGCGCCCGTGCTGGCCGGCGCGGACGTGGCGGTGAGCCTGGCAAGCGCGGCGGAACTGGCGCAGGCGTCCAGCGACATCGTGTTCACGCATGGCCGCCTGGGCGCGCTGGTCGAGGCGCGTGCAATCGCCAAACAGACATTGGCCATCCTGCGCCAGAACCAGCGTTGGGCGCTGGTGTACAACCTTTCCGCGGTGCCCTTCGCGGCGCTTGGCTGGGTGCCGCCATGGCTGGCGGCGCTCGGCATGTCGCTCAGCTCCCTGATCGTGGTACTCAACGCGCTGCGCGTGGGCCGCCATCAATCGCCGCTCCACACACAGGCAAACATGCAAAGCCCAGCGACCATCGTGGAGTTGCGCCCATGAGCATCCTGGTGGTGATGGTGCCGCTGTCGATCCTGCTGCTGATCGGCGCGGGCGTGGCGTTTTTCTGGGCCGTGGACCACGACCAGTTCGACGACATGGATACCCCGTCCCTGCTGCCGCTGGAAGATGCACCCGTCGATGCGCAGCAAACCAACGTGCCGACACGCGCACCCGCCACGGACAAAACTCCATGAACGATCCACTGACGCTTGGCGCCGCGCTGCTGCTTGGTCTTGCCGCCAGCGCGCATTGCGTGGTGATGTGCGGCGGCATTGCCGGCGCGCTTGGCCTGGCCACCGCGCGCGATGCACGTGGCCGGCCGCGATTGCGGTTGTTGATCGGCTACCAGCTTGGCCGCGTGCTCAGCTACAGCCTTGGCGGATTGCTGTTTGCCGGCGTGTTCGGCGGCGCGCTCCTGTTGCTGGACAGCGAAGCCGTGCGGCGCACCCTGCGCGTGCTCAGCGCCGTGGTGTTTGCATTCGGGGCGCTGGTGGCCTTCGGCACCCTGCGTGATCCCGGCTTCGGCCTTGGGCAACGCCTGTGGCAGCGCGTGGCGCCTTTGGCCCGGCGCTTGCTGCCGGTACAAAGTATGCCGCGCGCGCTTGCCTTCGGCATGGTATGGGGCTGGATGCCCTGCGGTTTCGTCTACACCGTCCTGTTGATCGCCACGCTGCAGCTCGACGCCGTCGCCGGCGCGCTGACCATGGCGGCCTTCGGCCTCGGCACCCTGCCCGCCATGCTGGCCACCGCCTGCGGCGCCGAACGTTTCGCCGCGCTTGCACGCCAACGCGGCGCCAGGCAGGCCGCGGGCGCGCTGCTGCTGCTCAGCGCCGCCCTCACCCTGGCGGGCCCCTGGCTGATCGACGCCTTCCCGCAACTGCACGGCCATCTGCCGTTCGATCACATGGCGGCGCACTAGACGCCTGTTGTGAAACAACGGCGGTAGTTCATTCTTCCACCATGCGCGGCAAACGCGCCGACCGATTGGCGATGCGGTAAAGCGCCGGCAGTACGACCAGTGTCAACAAGGTCGATGACAGGATGCCGCCGATCACCACGGTGGCCAGCGGCCGCTGCACCTCCGCCCCCGTGCCGACATTGAATGCCATGGGCACGAAGCCAAGGCTTGCCACCAATGCCGTCATCAATACCGGCCGCAGGCGAATCAACGCGCCGTCGACAATGGCCTGCATCAGATCCCCCTCCTCGCGCCAACGTTCACGAATGAACGACAGCATCACCAGGCCATTGAGCACCGCGATGCCGGACAGCGCGATGAACCCGACACCGGCGGTGATCGACAACGGCATATCGCGTAGCCAAAGCGCGAATACGCCACCGGTCAGCGCCAGCGGCACCCCGCTGAAAATGACCAGAGCATCGCGCAGCGAACCGAATGCCAGCAGCAACAGGCCCAGGATCACGGCCAGCGTCGCCGGCACCACCAGCGCCAGCCGCTGCGACGCCGATTCCAACTGCTCGAAGGTACCGCCGTAATCGAGCCAGTAACCCGCGGGAACGTCCACCTCGGCGGCCACGCGCTGCTTCACCTCGGCCACGAAGGAACCCAGATCGCGTTCACGCACGTTGGCCGTGACGACCACCCGGCGCTTGCCGTTTTCCCGGCTGATCTGGTTTGGCGCGGTGACGTATTCCAGGTTCGCCACTTCCGCCAGCGGCACGTAATGCTGCCGCTGCCCGCCGGCACCGATCGGTATGGGCAGGCGCTCCAGGCGGTGCAGATCCGTGCGCAACGCCTCCGGCAGACGAACCACGATGTCGAAGCGGCGATCGCCGGCGAACATCAGGCCGGCCTCTTCGCCGCCGATCGCGGTGGCCACGACGTCCTGCAGGGAACCGACGTCGAGACCGTAGCGCGCCAGCGCGGTCCGCTTCGGTATCACCGTGATCATCGGCAGGCCGTCGACCTGCTCCACCGCGACATCCGCCGCGCCGGGAACGCGCCCGGCCACTGCCAGTATCTCCCGTGCGATGGCCTGCAACCGCTCCAGGTCATCGCCGAACACCATGATACCGAGATCGCTGCGCACGCCGGAAATCAGCTCGTTGAAACGCATCTCGATCGGCTGGGTGAATTCGTAGCTGTTTCCGGGAAGCGCTTCGGCAACCTCCTGCATGGCGGCGACGAGACCGGCCTTGTCCCGCCTCGGATCGGGCCACGCGCTGCGCGGTTTCAGTATCACCACCGTGTCCGCCACGCTTGGCGGCATCGGGTCGGTCGCCACTTCCGCGGTACCGAGCCTGGTGAACACCTTGTCCACTTCCGGAAATTCGCGAAGCCGCGCTTCGAGCACCAATTGCATGCCCACGGCCTGCTCCAATCCCGTGCCGGGAATGCGCATGGCATGCAGGGCAATATCGCCTTCATCGAGCTGCGGAATGAATTCGGTGCCGAGCGTGGTGGCAAGCCAGCCGCTGAAGGCAGCCAGCACCAACGCCAGACCCACCACCAGCCAACGCAGACGCAGCGCCAACAGCAGGACCGGCCGATACACACGTTTCGCACCCTGCACGAGCCAGTTTTCGTGCTCGGCCACCTTGCCACTCATGAACGACGCCAGCGCGGCGGGGACGAACAACACCGACAGGACCATGGCAATCGCCAACGCCATCACCACGGTAATGGCCATGGGATGGAACATCTTTCCTTCCACGCCGGTGAGCGTGAATATCGGCAGATACACCAGCGTGATGATGCCGACGCCGAACAGGCTTGGCCGGATCACCTCGTTGGTGGCGCCGAATACCACGCTCGTGCGCTCGCGGCGAGTCAGGCGCCGGCCGGTGTCGCGCTGGGCCTGGGCCAGCCGGCGTATGGTGTTTTCGACGATGATTACCGCGCCATCCACGATCAAGCCAAAGTCGAGCGCGCCGAGGCTCATAAGGTTGGCGGAAACGCCGGCCTCCACCATGCCCGAAATCGTGCCCAGCATGGTCAACGGAATCACGATCGCGGTGATCAATGCCGCGCGCAGGTTACCCAGCAGCAGAAACAGCACGAAAATCACCAGCAGCGCGCCTTCCAGCAGGTTCTTCTGCACCGTGGCTACCGCTCGTTCCACCAGGGTGGTGCGGTCATACACCGATTCCGCAACGATTCCTTCCGGCAGCGAAGGGGAAATCTCGATCAGTCTGGCCGCCACCCGCCTGGCAATTTCACGCGAGTTTTCGCCGGCAAGCATGAAGGCGGTGCCCAGCACGGTTTCCGCGCCATCGCGCGTGGCGGCGCCGGAACGCAATTCGCGGCCGATGGCCACGCCGGCCACATCGATGATGCGCACCGGCGTACCGTCACGCACCGTAACCACCACATTCTCGATATCCGCGATGGTGGCAAGCTGTCCTGGCGAGCGCACCAGCAACTGCCGGCCATTGGCCTCGATGAAACCGGCGCCACGGTTGTCGTTGTTGGCGCGCAAGGCCGCCGACACATCCGCCATGCTCAGGTTCCAGCGCAGCAGCGCCGCCGGATCCGGCGTGACGTGATATTGCTTTTCAAAGCCGCCGATCGTGTTCACCTCCGTGACTCCCGGCACCAGCGCAAGCTGCGGGCGGATGATCCAATCCTGGATCTCGCGCAAGGCCATGGCATCGTAAGGCGTGCCGTCCGGCTGCACCGCACCGGGCGCGGCCGCCACCGTATAAAGAAATATCTCGCCCAATCCCGTGGCAATCGGCCCCAGGGCGGGTTCCAGCCCGCGCGGCAGCCGGCTGCGCACGCGGCCGAGGCGCTCGTCGATGAGATTGCGCGCGAAATAGATATCCGTACCGTCCTCGAACACCACGGTCACCTGCGAAAGCCCGTAGCGCGAAATCGAGCGCGTGTAGGCGAGCCGCGGCAGGCCCGCGAGCGCGGTTTCCACCACAAAGGTGATGCGCTGTTCGACTTCGAGCGGTGAATACCCCGGCGCTTCGGTGTTGACCTGGACCTGTACGTTGGTGATGTCGGGAACGGCGTCGATCGGCAGGTTCCGGTAGTTCCACATCCCGAAAACAGCCATGCTCAACGCCAGGACCAGCACGATCCCGCGGCGCCCTATGGCGAAATGCAGCAGCGATTCAAGCATGCGTCCTCCTCAGTGATCGTGGGCCGCGCCGGATTTCTCCAGGTCGGCCTTGAGCAGGTAGCTGTTGCGCACCACGTACTCCGCGCCGGGCTCCAAGCCCTGCAACACCTCGGTGAAGCGGCCATC
>DATMFX010000273.1:0-10838 GCA_035555995.1 Hyphomicrobiales bacterium
AGAACATCACCGACATCCAGGGCAACTGGGACGGCATCTGGCAGGCCGGGGCCAAGGTGGTGGAGGACGGCTGGTGGGCGGAAATGCGCATCCCGTTCCAGACCATCTCCTTCAACCCGGATTCCGACAGCTGGGGCATCAACTTCCGCCGCGCCATCCGCCGCCAGAGCGAAAGCATCGCCTGGGTGTCGCGCAACCGCCAGGTGAACCCCAGCGTGGCCGGCACCATCTCCGGGCTGACCGGCATGCGGCAGGGCATCGGCCTGGACGTGGTGCCCTCGTTCAGCATGCGCGAGGAACGGCTTTACGGGCCGGCCTCGTTCACTGACCAGCACTACGAGCCGTCGCTGGACGTGTTCTACAAGGTGACGCCACAGCTCAACGCCGCGCTCACCATCAACACCGACTTTTCCGCCACCGAGGTGGACAACCGCCAGGTCAACCTGACGCGGTTCAACCTGTTCTTTCCCGAGCGGCGCGATTTTTTCATCCGCGAGGCGGACATTTTCGAATTCGGCCAGATCGGCGCCGGCGACAAGAGCCCTGCCATTTCCGACGCCGCGGTACAGAACGGCCGCCCGTTCTTTTCGCGCCGCATCGGCCTGAGCGCGCGCGGCACGCCGGTGGACATCAACTACGGCGGCAAGCTGAGCGGCCGGGTGGGCGACTGGAACGTCGGCGCGCTGCTGATCAACCAGGACGAGGACCGCGCGAGCGGAGTGGAATCGAAGGACATTTTCGTCGGCCGCGCCGCGCTCAACGTGCTGAGCGAATCGCAGGTGGGCATGATCGCCACTTCCGGCGATCCGCAGTCCAACCTGGACAACACGCTGGTCGGCATGGACTTTCGCTACCGCAACTCGCGCCTGCCGGGCGGCCGCACGGTGCAGGCGGATGCGTTCTACCAGCAAAGCGATACCGAGGGGCTGGAAGGCGACGATGCCTCGTGGGGGCTGGGTGTCAGTTATCCCACCAGCCAGGGCTGGCGCGGTTCCTATAACTACAAGCAGGTGCAGCGTAACTTCAATCCCGCGGTGGGTTTCGTCAACCAGGCGGATCTGGAGGATCATGCGCTGGACTTCGGTTATCGCCGCTTCCTGAAGCCGGGCGGCTACCTGCGTTCGATCTACAGCGGCTTTGACGGCTATCGCGCGGAGAATCTGCGGGATGGCACGCTGAACAACGAGAACCTCGGCTGGCGCATCAACTTCAACAACAATTCCGGCGACGGCCTGTTCGTGCGCGCGATCCGCAGTCGCGAAGTGCTGGGCGCGGACTTCGTGATCAACCGTGCTTCCAATGGTGCCTGGACGGTGCGGATACCGCAGGGCGATTACGCGTTCACCGAGGGCGTGGTGGGCGTCGATCTGGCGGACCAGCGCCTGGTCAGCGGCCGCATCTCGATGCGCTGGGGCGATTATTTCGACGGCAACCGTATGCAGCGCAACGTGGACGTGAACATCCGCCCCACCGCCCGCTACAACTTCGGCCTGCTGTACAACGAAAACGAAATCCATCTGCCCCATGGCCACTTCACGGTGCGGCTGTATGGGCTGCGCTCGCAGGTGGCCTTCAGCAACACGCTGGCCTGGAGCACGCTGGTGCAGTACGACAACGTCTCGGAAGGCATGGGCATCAACAGCCGGTTGCATTGGATTCCCGAAGCCGGCAAGCAGATGTTCCTGGTGCTCAATTACGGGCTGAGCGATGCCGACAAGGACAATTCCTTCCATTCGGTGAGCGCGGACCTGTCGCTCAAGCTGAGTTACACCCTGCGGTTCTGAGCGGAGGCGAGCGGTTGGCGTTTGCTTTGGGGGTTGGCTGCTTTATAGTTGCCCGAATCCAGTCCGCAAGACAGGAGTCGAGCGTTTGAAAACCGCCATGCAGACCCTACGCCTGCTCAGCCTGCTGCTGGCGCTGAGCCTATTGTGGCAGCCCGCCCAGGCGCAGCGCTTTCCTCTGCAGAACCCCTCGCAGCCAGCGCGGGCCGGCAACGTGCCGGTCGACCGCGATGGCGCGGAGTTCCACTTTGCCCGGCTCATCTACGGCGATCGCGGGTTTGGCGGCGGTGGCTTCCGCGGCCGTGGCCGCTGGACCACGGACTGGCCCGAGGCGGAGCATTTCTTCATGCAGGGGATCACGCGCCTGACCCGCGTCGACGGCCGCGAGGTGAGCGTCTACAACGGCGATGGTGGCGAGCGCGTCAGCCTCACCGACGGCAACGTGTTCGACTACCCCTTTCTCTACGCCGTGGAAGTAGGCTACTGGAGCCTGACCCAGGAAGAGATTGCCATCCTGCGTGAATACCTGCTGCGCGGCGGTTTCCTGATCGTGGACGATTTTCACGGCACCGAGGAGTGGGGCGGTTTCATCTCGGTGATGCAGCGGGTGTTTCCGGACCGCCCCATCGTGGACATTCCCGAGGATGCCGAGGTGTTCCACGTACTGTACGACCTCGATGAGAAAGTGCAGATTCCCGGCCTGGCCGCCCTCTACAGCGGCGTTACCTACGAGCGCGACGGCTACGATCCGCACTGGCGCGGCATTTTCGATGACAGCGGCCGCCTGCTGGTGGCGATCAACCACAACATGGATCTGGGCGACGCCTGGGAGCATGCCGACACGCCGGGCTACCCCGAACCGATGACGGCGCTGGCCTACCGCTTTGCCGTGAACTATGTCATCTACGCCATGACCCACTGACGCCATACCTTGACTTTTCAGGTGAAATCCTGATAATTCCCGCCCTGATTTGGTGAGCGGAAGCGTTGATTACCCATCGACTATTTCCCGCAACGACTTCTGCGGCAGCTTGCGTAGAAGTTTGCGAGAGAGCCGCGTAACGACTGACAACTGTTGGTTACAACCAAAGACCCGCCTGGGCCGCGCGCATCATGCTGCCCATCCTTTCGGCGAATCACGCCAAGGGTCAACAGGTTCGACCCGAGCCTCTCCCGATCAACTGGTACGACGACTGTCTGCCGCGCGCGTTTTGCGTTCGTTCGCAATACGTGGTGTTGGCGGAAACGTCATTATTCACGACACGATTCGAAGAGGATAAGACCGTGGCACTACTCTCTGGTGGCGAGATGCTGATCCGTGCGCTGCACGATGAAGGCGTCGAGCTGATTTTCGGTTATCCCGGAGGCGCCGCCCTCCATATCTACGACGCCATTTTCACCCAGGACAAGGTGGAACATATTCTGGTGCGTCATGAACAGGCCGCGACCCATGCCGCCGATGGTTACGCACGGGCGACCGGCAAACCTGGTGTGGTACTGGTGACCTCCGGTCCGGGTGCCACCAACGCCATCACCGGTATCGCCACGGCGTTCATGGATTCCATCCCCATGGTGGTGATCTCCGGGCAGGTCACGCGCGACGCCATCGGCTCCGATGCGTTCCAGGAAACCGACATGATCGGCGTTTCCCGGCCCATCGTGAAGCACAGCTTCATGGTGCAGAACGCGCAGGACATTCCGGAAACGGTCAAGAAGGCGTTCTACATTGCCACCACCGGCCGTCCCGGGCCCGTCGTGATCGACATTCCCAAGGACGTTACCGATCCCAGCATCAAGTACGACTACGAGTTTCCGGACACGGTCAAGATCCGCTCCTATGCGCCGCCCACCAAGGGCCATTCGGGGCAGATCAAGAAAGCCATGGACATTCTGCTGGCCGCGCGCCGCCCCATCATCTACAGCGGCGGCGGCGTGGTGCTTGGCGACGGCGCGGAACTGTTGACGGCGCTGGCGCGCAAGCTCGGCTGTCCGGTGACCAATACCCTGATGGGGCTTGGCGCCTTTCCGGCCACGGACAAGCAGTTCGTCGGCATGCTCGGCATGCACGGCACCTATGAAGCCAACATGGCGATGAGCGAGGCCGACGTGATCCTGGCGATCGGCGCGCGTTTCGACGACCGCGTCACCAACTCCGACATCAGCAAGTTCTGCCCCAATGCCACGATTCTGCACGTGGACATCGACCCGGCGTCGATCTCCAAGACGGTCACGGCGCACGTGCCGATCGTCGGCCCGGTTGTGGCGGTACTCAAGGAAATGCTGGAACTGGTGGATGCCGGCAAGTCGAAGATCGACAAGGCGGCGCTGAAAGCCTGGTGGGAACGCATCGACCACTGGCGCGCGCGCCAGTGCCTGGCGGTGGTGCCTGCCGAGGGCGACGTCATCAAGCCGCAGCAGGTGATTCAGGCGCTGTATGAGGTAACGCACGGCGATGCCTACGTGACCTCCGACGTCGGCCAGCACCAGATGTTCGCGGCGCAGCACTATCACTTCGACAAGCCACGGCGCTGGATCAACTCCGGCGGCCTGGGCACCATGGGCTTCGGCCTGCCCGCCGCCATGGGCGTGCAGCTGGCGTTTCCGAAGGCCACGGTGGCGTGCGTGACGGGCGAGGGCAGTATTCAGATGAACATTCAGGAACTGGCCACCTGCAAGCAGTGCGCGCTGCCGATCAAGATCGTGAACCTGAACAATCAGTCGCTCGGCATGGTCAGGCAGTGGCAGGACATGCAGTACGGCGGGCGCCATTCACAAAGCACCTATGCCGATTCGCTGCCCGATTTCGTCAAGCTGGTGGAATCCTACGGCCACGTGGGCATGCGCATCGAGAAGTTGAGCGAGCTGAAGAGCAAAATGGCGGAGGCCTTTGCCCTGAAGGACAAGCTGGTATTCCTCGACATCGCCGTGGACCCGAGCGAGCACGTCTATCCGATGGCGATTCGCGGCGGCGCCATGAGCGAGATGTTCCTGAGCAAGACGGAGAGAACCTGAACATGAGACGCATAATTTCCATATTGATGGAGAACCAGCCAGGGGCTCTTTCGCGCGTCGTGGGGCTGTTTTCCCAGCGCAACTACAACATCCACTCGTTGACCGTGGCGCCGACCGAGGATGAAAGCCTGTCGCGCCTGACGCTCACCACCGAAGGCGACGATCGCAAGATCGAGCAGATCATCAAGCATCTGAACAAGCTGGTGGACGTGGCCAAACTGGTCGATCTGACCGAAGGCAGCCACATCGAGCGGGAAATGATGCTGGTGAAGGTCAAGGCCACGGGCGCCCAGCGCGCCGAAGTGAAGCGCGTGGCGGATATTTTTCGTGGCGATGTGATTGACATTACCCCAACTATGTATACCATCCAGATTACAGGAACGAGCGATAAGCTGGATGGGTTCATCGCGGCCTTGGCAGGCACTCCAATACTGGAAGTGGTTCGCACCGGGGTTTCAGGAATAGCAAGAGGGGAAAAAGTGCTCAGCTTGTAGTGGGGGCACCACACTAGAAGAAGACTAACGTTGACACAGATTATCCATCTGTAGAAGAACAGGTAAAGCCAGGTCAAAAACCTGGCTTTTTATTGCCTGCGATTTGGGGTTTCAGGATTTGTGGCAGCCGTCCTTGGCTACCATTTTGCGGGAGCGCCGCCGAGGCGGCGCCGATTGGCTGTGGCTTAGACCACTTTCTTCATGTCGGTCATGTGGCTGCGCAGCTGCTGCCCGATCAGCTCGATCGGATGATGGCGAATGGCGGCGTTCACCGCGATCAGCTCACGATCGTCCACGTTGTTGTCCTTCACGTTCAGGCCCTTGCCGATAATGTCGGTGTCCACGCTGGCCATGAAGTCTTTCAGCATGGGCACGGCAGCATGGGAGAAGAGGTAGCAGCCGTATTCGGCGGTGTCCGAAATCACCTTGTTCATTTCATACAGCTTCTTGCGGCCGATCAGGTTGGCGATCAGCGGCACTTCGTGCAGCGACTCATAATAGGCGGATTCGGCGATCACGCCGGCGGCCACCAGGGTTTCGAAGCACAGTTCCACGCCGGCCTTGATCATGGCCACCATCAGGATGCCGTGATCGTAGTATTCCTGCTCGGGGATTTCAGGCGCGCCTTCGGTGCTGGACTGTTCGAACGCGGTCTTGCCGGTTTCCTCGCGCCAGGTGAGCAGCTTGCGGTCGTTGTCGGCCCAGTCCGCCATCATGCCGGCGGAGAAGTGGCCTTCCATGATGTCGTCCATGTGTTTTTCGAACAGCGGACGCAGGAGGTCCTTGAGCGTTTCGCTGACGTGGTAGGCTTTGATCTTGGCCGGGTTGCTCAGGCGATCCATCATGTTGGTGATGCCGCCCTGCTTGAGGCCTTCGGCCACGGTTTCCCAGCCATGCTGGATCAGCTTGGAGGCATAGGCGGGATCGATGCCCTGGGCCACCATGCGCTCAAAGCAGAGGATGGAGCCGGTCTGCAGCATGCCGCAGAGAATGGTCTGCTCGCCCATGAGGTCGGACTTGACCTCGGCGATGAACGAGGATTCCAGCACGCCGGCGCGATGGCCACCGGTGGCGGCGGCATAGGCTTTGGCGATTTCCATGCCGTCACCGTTGGGGTCGTTTTCGCGGTGCACGGCGATCAGCGTGGGCACCCCGAAGCCGCGTTTGTATTCCTCGCGCACTTCAGTGCCGGGGCATTTCGGCGCCACCATGATCACGGTGAGATCCTTGCGGATCTGCGTGCCTTCCTCGACGATGTTGAAACCGTGGGAATAGGCCAGGCAGGCGCCCTGTTTCATCAGCGGCATCACCTTGTCGACCACGCCGGTATGCTGCTTGTCCGGGGTCAGGTTGAGCACCAGGTCGGCGGTGGGGATCAGTTCATCGAACGTGCCTACCTTGAAGCTGTTCTCGGTGGCGTTTTTCCAGGACTGGCGCTTCGCGGCAATGGCCTCGGGGCGCAGCGCGTAGGCAATGTCGAGGCCGCTGTCGCGCATGTTCAGGCCCTGGTTGAGGCCCTGCGCGCCGCAGCCGAGGATCACGATTTTCTTGCCCTTGAGCTTGTCGGCGCCATGGGGAAACTCGGCCTTGTCCATAAAGCGGCATTTGCTCAGCTCTTCGAGCTGCAGGCGTAAAGGCAGCGAATTGAAGTAGTTCATGTAACAGCCTCTGTGGTGGTGTTCGTCAGGATTGGGATTCGTCGGGAGCCGGCATGGTACCGGCAGGGTTTTGTTGCGTAAACTGAAAAAAACGCAAGATAATGTTGCAGAAAACGAAACGCGAGCATTGCCATGAAGTACAGCGAACTGCAGTTGTTCCTGCATCTGTGCAAGACCCTGAATTTCGCCCGCACCAGCGCGGCCTGCCACGTATCGCCTTCCAGCCTGTCGCGCGTGATCCAGCGGCTGGAGGCGGAACTGGGCATGCCGCTGTTCGAGCGCGACAACCGCAGCGTCAAGCTCACCGCGGCCGGCCAGGTATTCAGGCGCTTCGCCGACGAAACCCGCAACAACTGGCTGGAGCTGCAGCGCAAGCTGGCGGCGCAGGAACAACAGCTGCAGGGGGAAATCAGCCTGTTCTGTTCGGTGACGGCCAGCTATTCCTTCCTTTATGAGCTGCTCAGCCGCTTTCGGGAACGGCATCCGGGCATCGAGCTGAAGATCCACACCGGCGATACCGCCCAGACGCTGGACCGCATCCAGCAGGAGCAGGAAGACATCGGCATCGCCGCCATTCCCGTGCGCGTGCCGGGCATGCTGGCGGTGCAGACGCTTGCCAATACCCCGCTGGTGTTCATCGCGCCGGTGCAAGGCTACTATTTTGATAAGAAACTGATACGTGGTCGCGACATCGCCTGGCAGCAAGTGCCTATGATACTGTCCGAGAAGGGCCTGGCGCGGGAAAGCGCGGATGCCTGGTTCCGGCAGCAACGGATCAAGCCCAACATCTATGCGCAGGTGGCGGGCAATGAGGCCATCGTCAGCATGGTGAGCCTTGGCTTCGGCGTGGGGCTGGTGCCGCAACTGGTGGTGGACAATAGCCCGCTGCAGCCTTCGATCCGTATACTGGAGGTCGATCACGACATGCCGCCCTTTGCGGTGGGCCTGTGCGTGCTCAAGCGCAAGCTGGCCAACCCGCTGGTCAAGGCCTTCTGGGACCTGGCCGCCGACAACGCGCCGCTGGCGCAGGACGTCCCTCAATCCAACCAAGTAGTGAGAGAAGTGCATGAACCCCGCTGATGTAGAGGAACAAGCCCCGGTCCCCGATCCCGTCGACCCCGTGGAGGACGACAGCGCGCTCATCAACGAGCACGTGGAAGTGGTGTCGGAAGATGGCAAGAAGGTGCGCCGCAAGGGCATCTACCTCTTGCCCAACATGCTCACCACCGGCGCCATGTTCGCCGGTTTCTATGCGGTGATTTCCGGCATGGGCGGCGATTTTCGCAGCGCCTGTGTGGCGATCATCGTGGCCATGTTCCTCGATGGTCTTGATGGGCGGGTGGCGCGCCTGACCAATACGCAAAGCGCGTTCGGCGCCGAATACGACAGCCTGTCCGACATGCTGGCCTTCGGGGTGGCGCCGGCTCTGATCTGTTTCAGTTGGGGGCTCTCGCAACTCGGCAAGCTGGGATGGACCGCGGCCTTCATCTATGTGGCCTGCGCCGCGCTGCGCCTGGCACGCTTCAACGTGCAGATAGGCAGCACCGACAAACGCTATTTCGTGGGGCTGGCAAGCCCTTCGGCGGCGGGCCTGGTGACCTTCATGGTGTGGACCATGCACGAGTATTCCGTCGAGCCGTCGCTGGCCATGGCGATCGTGGCCGCGCTGGTCACCACCCTCGCGGGTATACTGATGGTGCTCAACGTGCGTTACTACAGCTTCAAGGATCTGGATTTCCGCCACCGGGTGCCGTTTTTCGCCATCCTGGTGCTGATCATGCTGATCGTGATCATTTCCTGGGATCCGCCCACGGTGCTGTTCGGCATGGCGATACTGTACGCCGTATCCGGACCATTGATGGCTGTTTATGCGCGGCGCAAGCGCCGCAGAGAAAGCGATGAACGGGAAAGTGCCACTTCGGAGTCGTGACACCTCGCAGTGATTCATCCGAAGCCGGCCCCGGTTCGAGCGGGGCCTGATTAAGGAGGCAACCATGCTGATCAAGATCAAACCACGCAATTCTATTCCATCGTCGGAAATCACGCCGGAAGCGGTCTACCGCTCGCGCCGCAGCTTCCTCAAGTTGTCGGGACGGTTTGCCGCCGGAGCCGGCCTGGCCACCACGGCGATGGGCGCACTGGCCCAGGAGGGGGAAGCCGCGACGGATGGTTCCCCGCAGGCGCTCAACCTGGCCAGCAAGCCCGAATTCCTGGTCAAGAAGATCGCCGAGCGCAAGCCTGTGCCGAAGGATGGCTTCTTTACCACCGATGAAAGCCTGACTCCCTTCCTCGATGTCAGCACCTACAACAACTTCTACGAGTTCGGCACCGACAAGGGCGATCCCTCGCGCAACGCCAAGAATTTCAAGGTGGATCCGTGGACCGTGGAAATCACCGGCGAGGTGGCCAAGCCCGGCACCTATACGCTCGAAGACATCCTCAAGCCGCATACGCTGGAGGAGCGCATCTATCGCCTGCGTTGCGTGGAGGCGTGGTCGATGGTCATTCCCTGGATCGGCTTTCCGCTGGGGGAACTGGTCAAGCGCTTCGAACCCACTGCCGACGCCAAGTATCTGGAATTCATCACGCTGGTGGACCGCGAGCAGATGCCGGAAGTGCGCTCCCGCTTTGCCACCATCGACTGGCCTTATCGCGAAGGGCTGCGCATGGACGAAGCCATGCATCCACTCGCGCTGATGGCGGTGGGGTTGTATGGTGATCTGTTGCCGGCGCAGGATGGGGCGCCGCTGCGGCTGGTGGTGCCGTGGAAGTATGGCTTCAAGAGCATCAAGTCCATCGTCAAGATCAACTTCCGCAAGACCATGCCGCACACCACCTGGAATGATCTGCAGTCCAGGGAATACGGTTTCTACGCCAACGTCAATCCGGCGGTGAGCCATCCGCGCTGGAGCCAGGCCACCGAAAGACGCCTGCCCACCAGCCTGTTCATGCCGCGCCGCATCGATACCATGCCGTTCAACGGTTATGCGGAATCGGTGGCGAGCCTCTACGACGGCATGGACCTGCGCAAGAACTACTGACGTGCCGCGGGTGCGCGCGTGTAACGAACGAAGCCGGGCGGGGTGGGAATGTCAGGAAAGTCATGGATCAAGGTCGTCGTTTTTCTGCTCTGCCTTTCTCCGGCCGCCGTCCTCTTCTATAAGGTGTACCTGGCCTATAACGGACTGCCGGTAGACCTCGGCCCCGATCCGCCGCAAACCCTGGCGCTGGCCACGGGGGAATGGGCGATCCGCTTCCTGGTGGCGGGCCTCTGGATCACGCCGCTACGCTATCTATTGCATGCGCCGGTGCTGTGGCAGTACCGGCGCATGATCGGGTTGTATGCATTGTTTTACGTGGTGCTGCATTTCCTGACCTTCCTCATTTTCATCCTGCAGCTCAGTTTCGCCGACCTGGGACGCGAGATTACCCAGCGTCCCTACATCACGCTGGGCTTCCTGGCACTCATCCTGCTGCTGCCGCTTGGCGCCACGTCTTTCCAAGCGGCGCAGCGCAAGCTGGGGCGTAACTGGAAAAAGCTGCATCGGCTGGTCTATGTGATCAACGTGCTCGCGGTGCTACATATCATATGGATAGTGAGATCGAGTTATGGAGATGCCGTTTTGTACGGAACTCTGGTAAGCTTCGCCCTCCTGTACCGACTGCTGCGCAGCAGGTACCAGGTGGTGCGCAAATTCTCATTGCGTCGCCCCGCAGGAGTGGTGGTTACGAAAAGTTAAAATATTTTTGTGACTGCTCTTGCACAGGGTAATGTGGTGAGTATAATGCGCGCTCTCTCGGGGCGAGGGTCGCCGAGAAAGTTCTTTAACAGACAGATCAAGTAATAGAAGTGGGCGTTTGCCATTAGGGATCGGAGTTTCAAAACTATCGAT
>DATMFX010000274.1:0-4374 GCA_035555995.1 Hyphomicrobiales bacterium
AGGCATCGGCATCGATGCCCGGCGCAGTCAATTGCAGGTGCGCGAATATGTAACGGTTGGTCGGCAGCGCCGCCAGATGGCCGCCATCGCCCACAGCAGCGGGAAACAGCTTCATCCGCACCGACGCGCGCACGTTGCCGCCGATGGTCAGTATCCAGCCCGTCTCGGTATCCACCCCCACCACGATGTCGCAATGGGTGCGCGCGCCTTCGCCGAGCTGCGCCTTGCGCTGTGCCAGCGAACGGTAGACCGGCCGCAGGCCGCTGCAAATCATGTCGCCCGGCGCCAGCTCGGCCGTGCCCGGCTCGAAGGCATGGAACAGCGCGCCGCCGGCCTGCCCCTCGCTGGCGCGGATGGCCTGGTCGATATAGCTGTGGTGGGCGATCGCGCGCTGGAATTGCGTGGTTTCGCCGATGCCGCTTTCGCACATCACCCAGGAAATGAAAGCGGCCGACCAGGGATCGCGCCAGCGTGTGGCCAGCCCGCCGGGCTGTTGCCAGACGTCGTTCTGCCGCGCCAGTATCCAGTCGCTGTTGGGAATGGCGCTCCAATAGCCGCTGACCGTGGCCGCCACCTGCTGCACTTCTTCCGGATTCAACGGCAAGGGCCGAAAGCGCCGCGGTGCCGTGCTGCCCTCGGCTGGCGGCTGCAGGCCGCGCAGATCGTCCACCTGCAGGCCGAACCAGGCCCATTCCTGCACCGCGATGTCCACGATGCGGCGGCGCAGCTGTGTGTCGGACAGGGGGTTATGGCAGGTGCGTTCCGTAATGGCGAAACTGCCCGGGGCGCCACTGACGCGCGCGGCGGGATCGCCCACGTCGAGCACGCTGGAATCGAGCCGCGGTAAACGGTTGGGCTCGAGAATCGACTGCGCGATGGTGCCTTGCTGCGCCGCCACCATGGCCGACAGCGCCAGGATGCAGCACCCGAGGGTTCCCTGCAGCCAGGCGCGGTGCATGTCAGGGCGCCGGCTTGAAGGCCAGCAGCACGTTGCCCGGTACGCCCATCAGGCCATAGCCGGACTGGACGAACAGGGTGCCGTTGGCGGCCCAGATGGAAAAGTTGTCGATGGCGCCGCCGTGGCCTTCGACGCCATTGAGGGTGTCGAACGAGCGTGCGGTGTCGAAGGTGAACAGCGGTTCGCCGCGTTGGGCGTCGAACACCTTGACGAAGCCATCGTTGCTGCCTTGCACCACCGCGCCGTCCACCAGCAGGGTGGCGGCGCTCATGCCGTAGTTGCTGTCGCAACTGCGCAGTTCCTGGCGGCGGTTGCCGGAACAGTCGGGCTGGTGCAGGTACGACCACAGCATGCTGCCGCTGTTCACGTCGAGCGCGTGCAGGCCCGGTGCCGCGCCGTCGGCGGTGGGACCGGTGGACATGTTGTTGGCGGCGAACACGCGCTGTCCGTCGAAGGCCATGCCCCAGTGCACGCCGCCCATGGCACCGCCCGGGCCGATCTTGGTGTTCCACACCAGTTCGCCATCGTCGGGATCCAGCGCCCACACCACACCGTTCTTCTGGCCGGCAAGCACGAGATCCGAACCGTCGCTGCGCTGCGCCAGCATCAGCGCGGCGCCGAAGTCCCAATCCTTGTTGATGCTGTAGGCGGGCGGGCAGTTGGGGCCGTCGGGATCGTTCATGCAGCCGGTCAGGAAGATGTCGTTCGGCGTGGCCTGGAACTTCCAGGCCAGGCCGCCGTCTTCCAGGCGCAATGCCAGTATCGCGTCGCTGGTGTCTGTGGCAGGGGCGGAGGTGTTTTCGCCGGTGCCCACGTACAGCAGGCCGCGGCGTTCGTCGATGGCGGGCGCGGTCCAGATTGGGGCGCCGGAAGGGCCCCATTGCTGGGTACCCACCCGGCTCATGCCCGTGGGCTGGGCGTCTTCCATGGTGTGGTACACCCACACGCGGGCACCGGTGGCTGCATCCAATGCCACCACCGCGCCGTGGCTGGTGCAGCATTCATAGTCGGGTGCGGCGCCCATGTTCAGTTCGCCCGAGGAAATCGGCACGAACACCTTGTCGCCGTACAGCACCGGCATGGCGGTGACGTTGGACACGCTGGTCACCTTGACGCTTGCGTCCCACAGCACCTCGGCGCTCACCGCATCGAGCAGCAGCACGTGTGCGGCGGCATCGGCCAGCACCAGCACTGGCGTGCCGTCGTCCATGGTGTGATAGCCGATGGTGGTGCGCAGCGGCACGTCGTGTTCGTACACCCACTTGACGCAAGGCGCGTCTCCCCCGATGTCGAGCGCGAACAGCTGCCCTGAATCGACGATGGGGTAATACATGGTGTTGCCCACGACGGCCGGTTGCGAACGCATGTTAGCGGTGGACGGGAACGCCATGCTCCAGGCCAGTTGCAGCTTGCCCATCTGCGCCGTGGTCAGTCCCGCCTGCTCCGCGCTCAGGCGCCGGTGGTTGCGCAGGTCGAAGCCCTGCGTCCAGATGGTGGGCTTGCCGGTATCCACCGCGCTGCGCCCGGCGGGGCAGGTGTGTGAGGCGATCCAACTGTTGTCGATGTTGGTGGTGGCGGACAGGTAGGACACCACGTTGTCGATGTCGTCTTCGCTCAAACCCGCCGCCTGTACTTTCATCTTGCCGTGGGTGAGCGCGTAGGACACCGCGCGCGGCCCCATGCGCCGCAGCGTGTCGATCGGCGGCGACTTGGTGGCTTCAGGCATTTCGTGGCAGGTGGCGCAGGTTTGTTCGTAGACGGCGGCCCCGGCGCTGTTCGCCGGTGTGGTGACCACCGGGGCCTGGGCAAGGGCCGTGCTGCAGGCAAGTACGGCCGCAAACAAGGTGGTAGCGGAGCTGTGCATGTGTATTTCCCCCATCGGTGCTCCGATTTAGCCAGTGTGCGGGGTGCTCTGCAAGCGCGCGCTGGTGTCGCCCATAAAAAGGAATGGTTCCAATAAGCCTGCAAACATGGATTTAGGGGACAAGAGTGTTTTATTCTCCCCGCGCCGCGACTTTTTGCCGTACCCGAGCCGCGGTGCCATTTGCGCGGAGGTGTGAATGGAACACGAGAGGAGCCCACTCGATGAAAACGACAAGTCTGCGTGCCTTGACCACGCTGGCGCTTTGCGCCGCCTGCCTGCCCGCTGCCCTGGCGCAGCAAGCATCCACGATACGCATCTATACCAGCTGGCCCCTGCAGGGTTCCATGCAGCCTGAAGGCGAGAGCATGCTGGCTGCAGCGCGCCTGGCGCTGGATCACTACCGGGCGGACCATAATGGCGCCGGCCCCGCGGGCTTCAACGTGGAGATCGTGGCCACCGACGACGCCTCGCCCACCACCGGTTCCTGGGACGGCACCATCGAGGCCGGCAACGCCCAGCGCTGCGTCAACGATCCGCTGTGCATGGTGTATTTCGGCACGTACAACAGCGGCGCCGCGATGGTCAGCTCGCCCATCACCAACCAGGCCGGCGTGGCGCAAATCACGCCCGCCAACACCTACCCGGGCCTCACCAAGGCCTGGGCGCCGGGCGAACCCGGTATCTACCGTCCAAGCGGCCAACCCACTTTTTTCCGCACCAACGCGTCCGACGACCTGCAGGGCTGGGCCGGCGCCGCCTGGGCCTATTGTGAAGGCTTCAAACGCGTCTACGTGCTCGACGATCGCCAGCTGTACGGCAAAGGCATCGCCGATGCGTTCGTGCAGCACGCCGAGAAGATCGGCCTGCAGGTGGTGGGGCGTTCCGGCGTGGAAGCGGGCGACATCGATTTCCGTACGCTGCTGACCAACGTGCGCGCCGCCAATGCCGACCTGGTCTATGGCGGTTTCGTGATCGACTCCGGCGGGCCGCAGGTAATCCAGCAGATGAGTGCGCTTGGACTGTTCCGCCGCGGCGTGAAGTTCATGGGTCCCGACGGCCTGGTGAACCCGGCGCTGGTGGAGCAGGTGGGTGGGGCCGACGTCATCGACGGCAACGTGCTGCTGACCTTTCCCGGCCTTACCCCGCGCCAGCTCACCACCGATACCGGCAAGCGCTTCGTCGGCGATTTCGTTTCCCGTTTTTCCTATGAGCCATCGCCCTGGTCCACTTATGCCTACCAATCGATCCAGGTGGTGCTGGATGCGATCGAACGCGCCGGGGCGGCGGACCGCGCGGCGATCGTGCAGGCCATGCGCGATACCCGCGATTTCACCGGCATCACCGGTTCCTTCAGTTTCGATGAGAACGGCGATCCCACCATCACCGCTTTGGGCGGCAATGAAGTCAGCGACGGTGTCTTCGTCTTCGCCGGCGAAATTTCCCCCACCATGAACGCCACCTGCACGCCGGGTGCCTAGGGCGGTGCGGTACGAAAAGGGCGGTTCGACTCTGCAGGCACCGGTGGCGTCCGCGCAGGACGCAGGGGTGATGA
>DATMFX010000275.1:0-2542 GCA_035555995.1 Hyphomicrobiales bacterium
CGGGCCGTAGAAAGGGTCGTCCTTTGCGTTTGGCGGCGCCGTGGGCGGTTCCTGGAACCAGATTTCGGGATAGGCGCGGGTTTTTGGAATGATCAACTCATTGGTGGCGCTGGCCAGCTGCGCCACTTGATGATGCACGCGCGAGAGCAGCGGATTGCCGCCGCAGACCACGCCGCGGCTGTCGTCGCCGCAGGCGGCGATGGTGCTCAGGCCGAGGTCGCGGATACCCTGCATCAACAGGCGCAGATGGTGCTTGCGGATACCGTGCAATTGAAAGGTCTGCCGCGTGGTGATGCGCAGGCCGCGGCGCGCATAGAGGCGCGAGAGCCTGTCGATGCCCAGCCACTGGCGATCGGTCAACAAACCGCCGGGGATACGCATGCGCACCATGAACTGGTAGTTGGGCTCCAGCTTGCGGCGTTGGCGCTCGGCGCGCAGGTCGCGGTCGTCCTGCTGATAGATGCCGTGGAATTTCATCAGCAGGGGATCGTCGCCGGGCACGGCACCGGTGAGGGTGTCTTCCAGGCCTTCGGCGATGTTGCCGCGCAGGTAGCGGCTCTTGGCTTTGAGGATTTCGTTGCTGTGCAGCGTTTCGAGATCCTGGCTGAGATCGCAGCTTCGGTCGACCATGTCGTGTTCCCGTGTCAGTACAGATTGCGGTGAATGCGTTTGTCCTTGTTCAGCGCCTTCCAGCGCTCGGCGCCAAAGTGCGAGCCAAACTCAGCCTCGCAGGCGGTGAGCAGGTCCTTGTCGCCGCACAGGTACAGGTGTGCGCCCTGGTCCAGCCACTGTTGCAGGCGCGCGGCGTTTTCCAGCACCACCGAGGCCGGGGTGGCCTGCGGCTGCTCTTGCAGGAACAGCGAATCGATGTGCTGCACGTGGCCTTTGCCGCGCGCGTTCTGCCATTCGGTCTGGTAGAGGAAGTCGTCCTCGAAATTGCGTTCGGTGAAGGCCAGCCAGCAGGGCGGCGGCGCATCACTCAGCGCCAGTTCCTGCACGAAGGCGCGGAACGGCGCGATGCCGGTGCTTTCGGCGATCAGGATCAGCGGTGCCTTGGCGTCCTCGGGCAGATGGAAACGCACGTTGCGGTGCGGATAGAGGCGAATGCTGTCGCCGGACGTGAGGCCCGCCAGGTAATGCGAAGCGATGCCGGGTTCCAGGCGATCGCCGAATTCATAGCTCCAGGCCTTGACGTTCAGATGCAGCTCGCCGGGCACGGCGCGCAGGCTGTTGGCCACGTCGTACAGGCGCGGTTGCAGCGGACGCAGGGCATCGACGAATTCCTGCGCGATGGGCAGCGCCGGATACTGGCGGATGATGTCCAGCACCTGGATGTGCTTGAGGTACTGGCGCTGGGCGCTCGCGCCTTCCTCGCACAACTTCAGGAGCGGCGCGGCGGCGCTGAGCTGGGCCCAGTATTCGAGGAAGCGGGTGCCGGGAATGGTCAGGTCCAGATGCTGGCGCAGCGCCTGCACCAGGGGCAGCGATTCGCCGGCCACGGTCACGGCGCTGTTGGCGGGCAGGGCGGTGGCATCGAGCAGGCTTGCCACCAACTTTGGCGGGTTGTCGGCAAGCACGCCCACGGCGTCGCCGGGTTCCAGTGCCAGATCGTCCTGGGGCAGTTCCAGTTCCAGATGATGAATGGCATCGCGGCGCGCGGGATGGGTGAGCCGCACGTTTTCCAGCACTTCGACGCTCAGGGGGTGTTGCTTGCTGTACTGCTGTCCGGCTTCGGCAACCGGTGCGGGGCTGCCGGCAGAGGCTGGCGCGCTTGCCGCGGGCGTGAGGCTGGCCAGCGCCTGCATGACGGCTTCGCTCCAGGCGGCGGCCGGCGTCTGGTAGTCGACGTCGCAATCCTGGCGCGGATGCAGCCGCGTGGCGCCAAGCGCGGCCAGGCGTTCGTCGAGCTGCTTGCCGGCCACGCAGAAATGCTCATAGGTGCTGTCGCCGAGCGCGAGCACGGAATAGCGTAGATTGGGCAGCTTGGGCGCGTTGTCGGCCAGCAGGGCGTCGAAGAACGGCTGCGCCGGTTCGGGGGGATCGCCATCTCCGTGGGTGCTGCAGATCAGCAGCAGATAATCGCGCTTGCCGAGCTGGCGTACACGCAGGTCGGCCAGGTCCATCACGTCCGTGCCAAAACCGCTTGCGCGCACGGTATCGGCCAGTTTCTGCGCCAGGCCGCGGCCGTTGCCGGTTTCACCGCCGTGGGCGATCAGGATGCTGGAACTTGCTGCGGGCGCGGCGGCGGGCAGGGAAGCGGCTGCGGCCTGGCCGCCCTGGCCGGCGAGGTAGCCGCTGAGCCACAGTGCCTGACGCGCGTCCAAGGTCTTGAGCAGCGGTTCGATCTGCTGCCATTGGGCGGGGGGGAACAAGGGGGATGGCGGGGCGGACATGCGGCCTCATCTCGGGTCAAGGAAACCGGGCCAGTATGCCGGGCCGCCACCGCGGGGAATAATGAAATACAATGCTGTTTCATATCAAAAACATTGATAGGACGAGCTAACCCTTGGATATCGAACTGGCGCGCACCTTCCTGGAAATC
>DATMFX010000276.1:0-2374 GCA_035555995.1 Hyphomicrobiales bacterium
GCGTATTGGCACTGCCCTATCATCTGATGATCACTTACAGCGGCCTGGTGCTGTCGCTGTTCGTCTACATGCCGGCCGTACCGCTGGCCGTCTACGGTGAAAATCAGCAGCCGCTTTTTCAGGAAGTGAATGGATCGTCAACACCGCCCATGCTGCCGGAGGCTCCCGAGGCGGCAATGAAACCGCTGCTTCCCATGCTTGACGCTGCGCAACATCTATCGGGTCGCCAGGCCAACATGGTGGTGATCCGCAACTACGGCCACGCGAATGCGGATGTCAATGTTGCGTTGCTCTCTGCCTCCGACATTGCCGATACAGCCGATATGGTCAGCTTCAGCGCAACAACGGGCGAGCGGCTCGAAGGCAACGGGATGGACGTGGTCACGGCGCGCCCGACACTGGCTTCAGCCCGGTTCCGGGATCTGTTGGTCAACCTGCACCTTGCCCTGTTCGCCGGCCCCTTTCTGCGCGTGCTTTTCGTATTATCGGGACTTGGTGGGACGGCGTTGATGGGTACTGGCTTGCTGCTATGGACGAAAAAACGCAAGGCGCAACTGAAGCACGGCACGCAGGCCCATTTGGGAATCGCCGTGGTGGACAGGCTCAATGTCGGCACCATCGTCGGCCTGCCCATCGCCATCGCCGCATATTTCTGGGGCAATCGGCTGCTCCCATTGCGGGAGGAAATCCTGGGTATTCATCGGCACGATCTGGAGGCGGACGTGATGTTCTTCACCTGGGCGGTACTGCTGCTCTATCCGATCTGGCGACCACTGCAGCGAGCATGGGTGGAAATGCTGGCGCTGGGGGCTTTCGCCTATGCCTTTATTCCCGTGCTCAATGCGTTGACCACGAATCGGAATCTTGCGGTTTCGCTTGCGCAAAAAGATTGGGTGATGGCGGGATTCGATCTGGCCGCCCTGGCGGTGGGCATTCTGTTTGGCTGTCTTGCATGGAGGCTGCGCCGCAAGGCCACCGCTCCGCATCAACTCCCGCTGCAACCGGAGCCCATCTGAATGCAAGCCGTCACGCGTCACCGTTGGTCAGTCGCCTCGCGATCACTTGCCGCCATCATCGGCGGTTATGCGCTGGCAAACGTGATCACCATCGCCGCATCGCTGGTGCTGCACGCCCTTGGCCTGAGTCTCGCCCCGGTTGTGCTTGGCAACATGCTGGCGAGCTTCCTCGTCTGGGCGGTGATCATCATGGCTGTGTTCCATGCGCGTAGCGCAGCCCATGCCTGGCTGTGGCTGGCTGGCAGTGCGCTGCCGCTGGGAGTGATCGTGTGGTGCTTGCTACCGTGAAGGCGGCGAGCACCCCGCATTAAATTGCCAATACTTTTCGCAGCGAACGAATGAAGCACTCGTCGTCGACGATTCCCTCATGCGTGCTGGCGATCTCATGGAAAGAAGCACGCGCATCCGAGTCCAGGTTGGCATTGACGTAGCGACGCAGGTTCTCGATGTCGCGTTTCTTTCTCTCTTGTCGTGCCCACCAATACGTGGGGGCGGCCTTCATCCTGCCCAGTTCGAAGCCATCGATCATGTCAATCGCCTCCTGGTGAAGTTCTGCAATGGCCTTTTGTTCGAACCCAAGATTGCCGGCCTCTGCCTTCACCTGCTCCTTGTCTGCCGCACTGATTCCCCTTGCGTCCAACAGCCCCAGGAAACTTACTTCATCGCCGCCACTTTCCAGCAGCCTGGCCATTTCGAGCGCCAGTATTCCGCCGATCGACCACCCCAGTAAGCGATAAGGCCCTTGCGGCTGCAGATTCTTGATGCAGGCGACGTAAGCGGCGGAGATGGCTGGCAGGCTTTCTTTTTCCAGCACCCTGTTCATGAGGATTGTGTCATCCAGTCCGTATACGGGCAGCTCTGCTTCAAGCGCGGACGCCAATGTCCGATAGGCGCCGACACCGCCCCCCGGCGGGATGCAGTACAGAGGGCTGCGGTATGCCTCACAGGTATTCAGCTTCACCAGATTCACGGCGGAATCGCTGGTCGCGTATTGGCGCAAACTGTTCGCCATTCCTTCGAGCGTGGGCCTACGCATCAGATCGCTCAGCGCTGCCGGCCTCTTCAGCTGCTTGTGAATCAGCGAAGACAGATGCGCCATCGTCAAAGAGTTGCCACCGAGCGCGAAGAAGTTGTCCTGGCGCCCGATCCGCTCGATGCCAAGCACGCTTTGCCATATTTCCGCGAGCCGCTGCTCCAGCGCCGTCGCCGGCGCTTCGTAAGCTTGCTGCAGCGCATTGCCCTCCACCGCCGGCAAAGCCTTGCGGTCCAGCTTGCCGTTGGGCGTCAGCGGCAGGCTTGCCAACAGCAGGTACTGGCTGGGCACCATGTACTCGGGTAACGCTGTTTGCAGTTGCGCT
>DATMFX010000277.1:0-4834 GCA_035555995.1 Hyphomicrobiales bacterium
GGTTCCTCCACCAAACCCTCTATCCTTGCGCGTTTTTCGTCGAGCCCCCCAATCCTGTTCGCGCATGAGGTAATCAAGTGAAGCGTCGGCATTCCCCTGCCCGCAAGTCCAAGTCTGTCCTCACCCTGAGGAATCTCCGCGCCACAGGCCCGCTATTGCTTGCGGCCACGCTGGCGCAGGGGCAACAGGCGCCGAATGGCACGGCCAGCCCGCCCGAGGAAATCCTGGTGACGGCCACCCGCTCGACGCAGCGCCTGAGCCAGTTGGGCAACGCCATCAGCGTGCTCGATCTGGAAACCATCGAACGCGAGCAGGCGATCAGCGTGCCCGAGCTTCTGGTGCGAACCCCCGGCGTACACTTTACCCGTCCGGGCGGGGTGGGCCAGAACACCACCGTGCGCATCCGCGGCGCCGATGCCGACCACACCGTGCTGGTGATCGACGGTGTCAGGCTCAACGACCCCTCCACCACCGGCGGCGGCGCCAACCTGGGTGAGCTCATGGTGGGCGACATCGCACGCATCGAAGTGCTGCGCGGGGTACAGTCCACCCTGTGGGGCAGCCAAGCCATCGGCGGCGTGGTCAACGTAACTACCGCCACCCCCACCGAGCCCTTGAGCGGCAATCTGCGCACCGAAGCCGGTTCCTACGGCACCGGCATGATCAAAGGCGGCGTCGGTGGCCGGCGCGACGCCCTGCAGTGGCGCCTGGCGGCCTCGCATTACGATACCGAAGGCATTTCGTCGCTGGATACGCGCTTGGGCGGGCGGGAAAAGGACGGCTACCGCAACACCAGTGCCAGCGGCACCCTGCGCTATGACTTCACCGACGCGCTGCAGCTGGACCTGCGCGGCTTCTACTCCGATGGCAAGACCGAGCTCGACCAGGTCAGCACCAATGCCAATAGCCGCGACAGCGATGCCTACACGCTGATGGAAAGCCTGATCGGCTACGCCGGCCTGAATTTGGCGCTGTTCGATGGACGCCTGCAGAACCGCGTGTCGCTGCAACAGACCCGCAACGACGGCAACCGCATCGATCCCGCCCAGGCCAACAACCCGGTGACGCGCGACACCCTGGGCCGCAGCAAGCGTATCGAATATCAGGGCATCGCCGATGCGAACGACTGGCTCGACGTGGTGTTCGGCCTGGAACGCGAGCGCGCCGACGTTTCCTATGCCTCGCCCACCGCCGCCATCCCCAACCCGCTGCCGCGCATCAATGAGGTCGGCATCGACAGCGCCTATCTGCAGTTGCAGGTGGAACTGAGCGAAGCGCTGCATCTGACCTTCGGCACCCGGCGCGACGATCATGACACCTTCGGCGCGCAACAGAGCCACCAGGTTACCGCGGCGTGGGCCTTCAACGACGGCAACACCCTGTGGCGTTCCAGCTGGGGCACGGGCTTCAAGGCGCCCACCATGTACCAGCTCTTCGACGCCCGCTACGGCAATCCCGACGCCCAGCCGGAAGAGGCGCTGGACAGCTGGGACACCAGCGTCGAACAGCATTTTCTCGAGCGCCGCGCGATGGTGTCCGCCGGATATTTCTTCACCAAAACTAAGAACCTGCTGGTAGTCACCCAATGCACCGCGGCGCCGGCGCATCCCTTGTGCCAGGGCACCGGCCATCCCGGGTTCTACTCCAACGTGGACATGAGCGAGGTGAACGGCGTGGAACTGCAGGGTTCGCTGCAGCTTACGCCGCAATGGTTCGTGAACACCAACTACACCTACACCCGGGCGCTCGACATGGACGGCAACCTGGACCTGCCGCGCACGCCGCGGCGCATGGTGGGCATCGAACTGAGCTACGAAGCGCCCTGGGGCCTGAAGGCCGGCTTCGCCACGCGTTACGTCAGCGACAGCTTCAACGATGCCGCTAACCTGCAGCCGCTCAAGGGCTACGCGCTGACCGACATCCGCGCCTCCTATCCGCTCACCGACCGGGTGGAAGTCTATGGACGCGTCGACAACGCATTCGACCGCTACTACGTCACCAACCTGCGCTACGCCACGCTGGGCCGGGGCGCCTATGCCGGCGTCCGCGTGAACTTCTGAGTGCGCGTGCCCGTCTGGCTGGCCCTTGCCTCGCGCGTACTCGCCGCCACCGCGGGGGCCTACGTCTGTAGCGTGCTGGGGGCCCTGGCACTGTCGCGCCTGCTGCCGCTGGCACTTGGCCCGGCCACCATGGCCGGCATGCTGGCGAGCTTTTGGATTTTCTGTCTGTGCGCGCTCTGGGCATTTGCGCCTCAGCGCCCCGCCATGGCGTGGCTGGGCCTGGTGGCATTCGGCGCGCTGTGTGGCCTTGGCCTCGGTCTCGGTCTCGGTTGAGGGGGGAACGAAAATGCTGCAGGGTGTGATGCAACGCATGGCCTGGCTGCATACTTGGCTTGGCCTCTGCGTGGGCTGGCTGGCCTACTTCGTGTTCGTGCTGGGTTCGGTCGCCTATTTCGATACGGAAATTGATCGTTGGATGCGCCCGGAGCTGCCGCTGCGCACGAGCGCGGCGCAGGCCATTCCCAGTACGCAAAGCATCGTCAGCGCCTACCGCTATCTGGACGGCGAGCCGCTGGCAGAGGGCGCGCAGGTGTGGGAAATCGTCGCCCCCCAAGGGCATGAGGTGGCTCACCTGAGCGCCGGCTGGCGCCAGCCACAATCCGGCGGGCGCATGTCCCGCGGCATATCCAGCGGCACGCGCCTGCTCGACTACGACGGCACGCCGCTGATAGCGCCACGCGCCACCGGCGGCGGCTATGCGCTGTACCGGCTGCACGTGCAACTGCATTACCTGCCACGGCTGACCGGGTTCTACCTCACCGGCATCTGCGCCATGGCCGTCTTGCTTTGCGTGTTCAGCGGCATCGTGCTGCACAAGCGCCTGCTGCGCGATCTGTTCCTGTTCCGCCCGGACAAACGCGCCCGCTCCTGGCTCGATGCCCACACCACCGTCGGCACCATGGCCATCCCCTACCTGATCTTCATGGCCTACAGCGGCCTGGTGTTCCTCAATTCCAGCTACCTGCCCTGGCTGGTCGACGGCAACTTCGGCGACAACGGCCGTTCGCGCTACATCGCCACCGTATTTCCCCGCCATGCCATCCCCGCGCCGGCCGGCATCGCCGCCCCCACGCTCACGCCGGAGACGATCTTCACGCGGACACAACAGCACTGGGGCGGGAGCGAACTGGCCGCCTACACCATCTGGAATCCCGGCGACGCCAACGCCCGGATCGGCGTGGAGCGCGCGCGCCATGGCGTGGAACGCGGCAATGAGCAGTTGTTGTTCGACGGCGTGTCGGGCGAACTGCTGGAAGCCCGGGAAGCGCCACGCTCGACACCGCGGCGAGTCTATGACGCCATTCTTGGCATCCATGAAGGCAACTTTGCCCCCGGCTGGCTGCGCGCGCTCTATTTCGCCGCCGGCCTGCTGGGCAGTTCGGTAATTGCCACCGGTTCGATCCTGTGGGTACACAAGCGCCTGCCGCGCCATGCGGCGCAGCGCCCCACGCTCGGCTGCATGCTGGCGCAGCGTCTGAACGTGGGCGTGTTCGCGGGCCTGCCGATCGCGCTTGCGGCCTATTTCTGGGCCAACCGGCTGCTGTCTGCGGACTTCGAGACGCGTGCCGCCTGGGAGATGCATGCGCTGTTTCTCACCTGGGGCATTTGCCTGCTTTTCGGCCTGTTCCGCTCACCTGCACGCAGTTGGCGGGAACTCTGCGTGTTGGCCGCCGCGGCCTATCTGCTGTTGCCGCTCCTCAATGGCCTTTGCTCCGAACGCCATCTGGGGGTCACGCTGCCGGCGGGCGACTGGGGCCTGGCAGGGATCGACCTGGCCCTGCTGCTAATCGGTATCGTCTTCGGCGCACTGGCCTGGTGGCTGGATTTCCGCCGGCGGCGCAGCTTGCCGCACAGAGCAGATCCACTGTTCGCGCCGGCAGGCTTCGGCGGTAACCGGCCATGCTGATGGGCAGCGTGATACTGGCGCTGACCGGCATGAGCCTTTGCTATCGCGCGCTGCAAAATGCCACACGGACGCAGCGCGTCTGGCAACTGCCGGCCGCCGCATGCGCGTTGCTGCTGTCGCTGTGCGGCCTGGCACTCGCCAGCAGGTCCTGGGGCATCGGCCTGATCGCCTGGATGGGCCTGTTGATGGCCTGCCATGGCCTGCTGGTGTTCCTGGCCCCGTATCTGCCCGGCGCCCTGCGGCAGGGCGCGCGCGCCTCCAGTTCTCCCCCATCGACTTCCTGACCAGGCTCCCCTACCGACATGACCATGAACCCCGTAGCGCTGTGCTCTTGCTCAAGTTTCTTCGCCACCTCCACCCGGCACTTTCCATGGGGTTCCCTGCTGCTTTGCGTCCTGCTCGCCACCCTGCTGGGCAGCATGCCGGCCCGCGCGCAGCAAAGCACTGACGCAGGCCCCACGGTACTGCTGCTGGCAGTACCCGAGGCCCAGCGCGCCAAGCTGGAAATGCTGGCCGCGCTGGCGCGCGGCAAAGGCTTCGTACCGCAAATACAGTACGTCAACGAAGCGGAGCCCGAGGCCATCGTGCAGGCCATCGAACAGGCGCAACTGATACTGGTGGACTGGGTGACATCAGGCCCCTACGAAGCCCTGCTCGCCACCTACGGCGATAGCTTCGCGGCGCACCCTGGCGTGGTGTTTCCCGGGCGCGACTACCAGCGGCCCGGACTCAGCGCCGGCCTGAGCGCGGAACAGGCCAGCATGCTGTTCGACTACTACGACAGCGGCGGCCGCGACAATTTCGACAACATGTTCCAATACCTCAAGACCACGGTATTCGGGCTGGACACGACAGCCGCCGTACCGCC
>DATMFX010000278.1:0-3703 GCA_035555995.1 Hyphomicrobiales bacterium
AGCAGAAGGACGCTGGCGGAAAACGGAATGCGCATGCGGTTGATCTCGGGTCATGGACGACTCGCACCAGCCTACAGGCTGGATCCGGCCGCTGTACAGCCACGCGGGGCTATAACGCCGTTAAGGCATCGATGCGGTAAAGCCTTGCGGACCGGGCCTGGGCGGACGATTGGAGAAGCGCGGCGTTAAACCACACGGTTTCTTAACTGTTAAATCTGCACATTGCACGCCTGGCTTGTTATCGTTGCGGCCCCTCGTTGCGAGTCCGCAGCGCCTGCTGCATCACCGAACACGTCGGCACCGGTCTTCCCCGACTCGCGATCGAACGGCGGTGGTGCGAACGGCCTCTGGTTTGCGGCCATCCACCCTGCTTGAAGGATCGTTTACGTGCATCGCGTTGTTCAGCCCTCTCCGGTTTCCCCTCGTTTGCCCGTGGGGAGCCGCTTCGGCTTCCTTGCTTTTCTGTGTTGTCTGGCTCTGCCCGCGCTTGGCGCGCAGGAGGAGGCGGCTGGCGCCTTCACCGTGCCCGAGGGCAACAAGCACATCGTCGTGCCCCGCCTGCAACAGGCGCCGCGGATAGATGGCGTGCTCGACGATGCCGTGTGGGAGCAGGCGGTGCTGGTGCGGGATTTCCATCAGATGGAGCCGATCGAATACGCCCCGCCCAGCCAGCAGACGGAAGTGCGGGTGTTCTACACCGACGATGCCCTGTACGTGTCTGCCCGGCTCTACGAGAAGGATCCGTCGCAGATATCCGCCAATATCATGCGGCAGGGCCAGAGCCTGCTGGCGGACGACATCTTCGTGCTGATGCTCGATCCTTTCCTCGACCGTCGCAACGGCTACGAGTTCGAGACCAACGCCAACGGCGTGCGGCGCCAGGGGATGTTTCAGAACGTCACCGAAATCGACCGCAACTGGACCAACGTCATCTGGCAGACCCGCAGCCGCATCGACGAGTTGGGCTGGACGGTGGAAATCATGATTCCCTTCCAGACCATTTCCTTCAATCCGGATTCCGATACCTGGGGCATCAACTTCCGCCGCGCGGTGCGGCGCAACAACGAAAATATCGCCTGGGTGTCGCGCAACCGCCAGATGAATCCCAGCATCGCCGGCACCGCCAGCGGTTTCACCGGCCTGCGGCAGGGCATCGGGCTGGACGTGGTGCCTTACCTGCTGCTGCGGCAGGAACGCCTGTTCGGCCCGGGCGATGCGCGCGATTCCTCGATGGAGCCGCAGCTGGACCTGTTCTACAAGATCACGCCGCAGCTCAATGCCGCACTCACGCTCAACACCGACTTTTCCGCCACGGAGGTGGATGACCGCCAGGTGAACCTGAGCCGCTTCAACCTGTTCTTCCCCGAGCGCCGCGACTTTTTTACCCGCGATGCCGACATCTTCGAATTCGGGCAGATCGGCAGCGGCGGCTTTGCCCGCGGCACCGCGGTGGCGGGCAACCCGGCGGTGCCCTCGTCGGCGGCGCAGAACGGGCGGCCGTTCTTCTCCCGCCGCATCGGGTTGAGCGCCAATGGCGCGCCGGTGGATCTCGATGCCGGCATCAAGCTCAGTGGCCGCGCGGGCGATTGGAACCTGGGCTCGATCCTGGTGAGCCAGGGCGAGGATGAGGCAAGCGGGCTGGATTCGACCAGCGTCTTCGTCGGCCGCGCCGCGCTCAACGTGCTGGCGGAATCGCAGATCGGCATGATCATGACGCACGGCGACCCGCAATCGAACCAGGACAACAGCCTGCTTGGCGCCGACTTTCGCTACTACAATTCCCGCCTGGGACGCGGCCGCGTGGTGCAGGGTGGGCTGTGGTACCAGCAGTCCGACACCAAGGGATTCGAGGGGCAGGATGCCGCTTACGGCTTCAACGTGGGCTCGCCCAACAACAACGGCTGGCGCGGCAACTACAGCTTCAAGCGCGTGGAACGCAACTTCCGGCCGGCCCTGGGTTTCGTCAACCAGGTGGACATGCAGGACCACGCGCTCGACGTCGGCTACCGCCGCTTCAACGCGCCCGGCGGTTTCGTGCGCGCTACCTACGTGGGTTTCGACGGTTATCGTTCGGAGGAAATCCGCAGCCGCGATCCGATCTCGCAGAACGTCGGCCTGCGCTTCATCGCCGACAACAATACCGGCGACTACGTTACGCTGCGCGCGATCCGCAACCGGGAACTGTTACGGGAAGACTTCACCATCTACCGTGCTTCCGATGCGCTGCGGCGCGTGGTGATCCCGGCGGGGGACTATCAGTTCGACGAGTTGGTGGTCAGCCTGCAATCCGCCGAACAGCGTGACCTGCTGGGCAACGTGAGCGTGCGTGGCGGCGACTACTACGACGGCACCCGCCTGCAGCGCCAGGCGGGCCTGACCTGGCGCCCGCTGCCCGGTTACCAGTTCAGCGCCAGCTACACGGAGGACGAGATTCATCTGCTGCATGGTAATTTCACCGTGCGCCAGACCACGCTGTCTTCGCAGATTTCCTTTTCCTCGATGCTGACCTGGTCGAACCTGATCCAGTACGACAACGTTTCCGAACTGATCGGTTTCAACAGCCGCCTGCATTGGATACCCGAGGCGGGCAAGCAGGTGTTCCTGGTGCTGAACTACGGGTTGGCCGACTACGACAAGGACAACAATTTCGAGTCGGTGAACTGGGACCTGTCGCTGAAGTTCAGCTACACCCTGCGTTTCTGAGGCGGCATAGCGGCAGGTTTCAGCCCGCGCGCAGCCACTCGAGCGCCGCGCTGCGCAGTTCAGGCGAGGCGGTGTGGCCGCCGTCGAAAACGTCGAAGCGGGGTTCGTAACCCGCTGCGCGCAGCCGCGTCACGATGGCGGCGCCGCAGCGATCGAACGGCAGCACCTGATCCTGGCGCCCGTGCGATACGTATACGTTGGGCTTGCCGTGCCAGTGGTCGGCAATGATGAAGCCGGGCGAGTGGGCGATGACATGGGTGAAAAGATCGCCGTTGATCAGTCCCAGGCTCAGGCCGTAGCTGGCGCCGTCGGAAAAGCCGCCGATGGCAAGCCGGCCGGGATCGATGGCGCAGCGCGCGAAACTTTGCTGCAGCAACGCATCCATCGCGGTGAAGTCGTGGGCGAAGCCGCCGCGAATCGCATCCCAGGTGCCCTGGCGCGTGCTTGGGCACAACAGGATCACGCCCTGTGCATCCGCCGCGGCACGGGTGCTGGCCAGCGTGGAATCGCCGTCGCCGCGCGCGCCATGGAACATCAGCGCGAAAGGATGCGGCGTGGCGGGGGTATAAGTGGGCGGCAGGTAGAGCAGGGCGCGGCGGGCGCCATTGTCCGCCAGGACGTATTCCCCCGGCGCCAGGGTTTGGTCCGGGGCGGTGGGGCGCGTGGTGAAGCGGCCGGCCTCGAGGGTGGCGCCGCGGCTCAGGCCGGTGGCAAGCAGGACACCGGATGCGCCGGTGGCTTGCAGCAATCGGCGTCTGCTTGGCGTGAATGGCATGAGCGTGCTCCCGTGGATATGGCCTGAGCATTCTAGTGCCGCCAAACCGCCGTGCACAGCATTTTGGAATCGTATGAAAGCCCGCAAAACAAAACCCCCGCACAAGGCGGGGGTTTTGTGTGAGGCCGATACTGCTGGCCGGCCTCGGTCGCTTGCGCCCTCTGGCGAGGGCGGTCAGCTTACGGGTTGCGGGTACCCGATACTTCCACTTCCACGCGGCGATCA
>DATMFX010000279.1:0-2050 GCA_035555995.1 Hyphomicrobiales bacterium
TGCGAATGTTGAAGCGCCCCCATTCGGAGGCCGCGCTGCGGGTCAGCCCCACGATGGCCGACTTTGCGGTGTTGTAGTCGCCATGCAGCCAGGCACCGATCTCGATATCGATCGAGTAGAAGTTGATGATCTTGCCGCCCCCGCGCGCCTTCATGTGCGGGAGCGCCGCCTTCATCGCCCACCAGGCTGCCCACACGGTCGAACCCAGTGTCTGCGCGAGCATCGCATCGGTCTTGTCTTCCAGCAACACGTTGGGCGTGGGCGCAAACGCGTTGTTGACCAGTATGTCCAGGCCACCGAACTCGTCTACGGCCAGTTGCACCGCGGCTTCGATATCGGCCTTGCTGCAGACGTCCGTGCGGATGAACACCGCCCTGGCGCCAAGCGCCTTGAGATCCGCTACCACCGCTTCCCCGCTGGCTTCATCCAGTTCTGCGACCACCACCGCAGCTCCCTCTTTGGCGAAGTTCAGCGCGATGCCTCGGCCGATTCCGCCCCCTGCGCCGGTAATCAGCGCGACCTGTTCGTTCAGCAGGGCCATAACCGCTCCTTTTCTTGTTTTTAGTGAACATTATAGTATTTAGTGTTCAAATATAGCTGATTTCAGCGCCCCTCACACCCTTTGCAAAAGGACACCAGGATGACTGTATTTCGACGCCGCGTAGACATCATTGCCCACGCAGACCACGTTCGTGCGGCCCTGGAAGATGATTTTCACCACTTTCGCGTATGGGCCAGCCACACAGCCGGCCATGTCACGGCCATCGGTGGCGAAGCGCTGCGCTACCCCTATTCGCTGTGCCCGCAGGCAGGCGACCAACTGCAGGCGCTGATAGGCATGCCACTGGCGCGCATTGCGCATTCGGTCACCCGGCACACTGACGCCAGCCATCAATGCACCCACCTGCTCGACCTGGCCGGCCTGGCTATTGCGCGCGCCGCCCGCGGCGCCGGCGAGCGGCGCTACGAGATCCAGGTCGGCGCACGTATCGACGGGCGTACCCGCGCCAGTCTGAGCTGCGACAGCGGGCAGGTCCTGAGCTGGGAAGTGAACGGTACGATGATCGAAGGGCCGCCACCCTATGCTGGGGTCAACCTTCGCGAAGGGATGGCGCGCTGGGCGTTGGGCACCCTCAGCGAAGACACCGCCGAAGCGTCGCTGCTTCTGCGCCGTTGCACGCTTATATCGATGGGGCGCGCCTACAACCTCGACGAACAAGCCCACGCCGTCAGCAGCGGTCGCTGCTACAGCCAGCAACCGGCCCGCGCCGAACAGGCACTGCGTATGCAGGGCTCGACCTTGGATTTCAGCAACAACCCACAGGCATTGTGCGCCCAGGACCAGGCGTGGCTGCGTGCCATGCCCGGTGACCACGCGGCGTGACACGCCGAGTGGCCTTTACACGACGCTTTAGAGGAAGATGGCCAGGTTGGGTGTGCCCAGCACCGCCTGGTCCAGAATCACCTCGCGCCGCGCCAGCTTGAACCCGGCCGCCCCCAGGCGCAGCACATCGCGCCGCTCACCGCTGATGATGTCGACGTGGTGGTCTTTGAAACGGCTGCGCGTGAGCAACAGGTAACTGGTGACCACGAACTCGTCAGGCTTCTGCGTTTCCTCCACGAACACGTTGGTCACCAGCCGGCGGGTACGCGAAGGCGGGTCTTCTGCCCAGGCGCTCTTGCCGGACAAGCGCAGGATGCGCCCCATCATCGAACGGTAGTCGTCGTGGTAGTGCTGCACACTGCGCACGATGGTGGTCTTAAGTTCCGAGGCCAGGCGCGTTTGGCGCAGCGGCACTGTGTAAACCAGGTCGGTGTCCAGGCGCTCGGCCCATTCCTGAAGGCGAATCTGGTCGAGCAAGGTGGCCTCCTCGAAAAGGAAGGTCACTACATCGTTGTAGACCGCCGACCCCACCGGCACTCGCCGTGTGCCGACCGGGGAGCCAGGCTGGATCTCCTCCACGCCGCGTTGCTGAACCTGCGTCATGAGCAATTCCTCATTGTTGTTCTTCTACTTGAAGGGTGACGAGTTGAGGCGACAGCACAGGAA
>DATMFX010000280.1:0-2160 GCA_035555995.1 Hyphomicrobiales bacterium
TTCCCACCACCAGCGCCATGCTGACCACCGCCGGCGGCCTGGTGTTCTGGGGCGATCTCGATCGCCACTACCGCGCCATGGACGCGGACACCGGCGCGGTGTTGTGGCAAACGCACCTGGGCGGGCCGATCAGCATGAGCAACCTCAGCTACGCCGTCGATGGGCGCCAGTACGTGGCGGTGATTGCCGGCGAAACCCTGGCCTATCGCACCACCACGGGCAGCATGGGGCCCTTGCCGCTGCAACTGGACCATGCGCCGGGCAGTGCCGCCCTCTACGTTTTCGCCTTGCCCGAATCCTCACGAACCCCTTGAACCCCAGGAGCGCCGCCATGTCCCTCACCGCCCGTCTATGCCGACTCGTTGCTTTGCTGCTGCTTGCCGGCACACTGCCGGCCACGGCGCAGCTGCCGCCGCCGAACGCCATGGGCGTTACCACCGGCCACATCCATTACACGGTGCCCGACCGCGCCAGATACATGGACATCTGGCAGCAGCTTGGCGGCGAAGTCATTTCGCTCGGTCCCATGGATGCCATCCGCTTTCCCGGCATCTACATCCTGATGAACGAAGGCACCAGCGAAGCGCCGTCCACTGATACCACCGCCAACCACATCGGCTTCTCGATCAAGGACTACGCCTTCTACCACGACAAGCTGGAAGAAATCGGCGCCACGTTTTTCTTCGAAAGCCCCCAGCAGGACCAGATACTGGCCGACCTGCCTGACGGCATCCGGCTGGAAATCCTGGTGGACGCGGAACAGGAACATCCGATCCAATTCCACCACATTCATCTGGTAAGCGACGATCTGCCCGGCCTGCAAGCCTGGTACCTCAAGGTATTCGGCGCCGAAGCCGGCGAACGGCGCGGGTTGCCCTCGGCGCTGATCCCCGGCGGCCGCGTGGACATCATGGGCGTGAGCGGCGGCGGCGAGAAGCCGCGTGGTTCGCGCGGTGGCGCCCTGGATCACATTGGCTTCGACGTCGCTGACATGGACGCCTTTGCCGCGCATCTCGCGCAGCTCGGCATCGCCTTCGAGGTGCCGCCGGCCAAGGTGGAAGGCAGCGATGCCGTCATCGCCTTCCTTACCGACCCGGGCGGCACCTACATCGAAATCACCCAGGGCCTGGCCAAGCTGAATCCTTGAGGCGGAGCACGCCATGCACAGCAACCACGTGGAACCGTCGACCTCATGAAGCGCCTGGCCCCGACAGTGCTGTTCCTTTGCGCGGCGTCCGTGGCAGGCGCCGCCACGCTCGACGATTACCGCCCTGTGACGCAGGCCATGCTGGAACAGCCCGATGCCGCCGACTGGCTCATGTTCAGCCGCACCTACGACGCGCAGCGCTTCAGCCCGCTCACCGGGATCGACACCAGTAATGTCGGCAACCTTACCCTGCGGTGGGTGCGCCATCTCGGCCCAGGCAACACCGAAACCATTCCGCTGGTGCATGACGGCGTGATGTTCCTGGCGGTGCCCGGCGCCATCGTGCAGGCGCTGGATGCCGCAAGCGGCGAACTCCTCTGGGAATACCAACGGCCGGTGACCGAGGGCGTGGCGGCCTCCGCGCGCACCAAGAACCTGGCGCTTTATGACGACGTGGTGATCTACACCGCGCCCGACGGTTACGTGGTGGGCCTCGATGCCGCCAGCGGCGCACTGCGCTGGGAAACCTCCACCGGCACGCGCGGCCATACTTCCGGCCCTCTGGTGGTCGACGGCCTGGCGATCAGCGGCGGTGCCTGTTTCGGCAATCGCGACAACTGCTACCTTGCCGCGCACGACGTGCAAAGCGGCCGGGAAGTATGGCGCTTCTACACCACGCCGGCACCGGGCGAACCCGGCGACGACTCCTGGAACGGCGCGCCGCTCGCCAATCGCCAGGCCTCCACCTGGGGCCTGCCGGGCAGCTACGATCCGGTGCGCAAACTGCTTTACTGGGGCGTGGCCAATCCCATGCCGGACCAACGCGCCGCACGTCATGGCGATGCCCTCGGCACCGCATTGGCCACGCCGGCGGACCTCTACAGCAACTCCACCCTCGCGCTCGACCCCGCCACCGGCAAACTGGCGTGGTATTACCAGCACCTGCCCGGCGACGACTGGGATCTCGACGCCACCCACGAACGCGTGTTGCTCAACACCGTGGTCACCCCCGA
>DATMFX010000281.1:0-4226 GCA_035555995.1 Hyphomicrobiales bacterium
GGTTTCGGACACCACGGTGATCGCTTTGCCGGTAATGCCCACCACCGACTTCTTCTTGTGCTCGTCCATGATCGGCGAGTTGTCCTCGAACCACTGCGCCCTGACGGCGATGGCGCCGATGCGGCGCGTGGCTTCCTCGTCGCGCACCGACACCACCGATTCGAACGAACCGCGATAGCCGAGCGGATCGTTGTACACCTCGATGAAGCCGTTGATCACGTCGATGGTGGAGTCGGTGTCCGCCACCCAGGCCACGTTGTAGGCGTCGAAATCGGCCAGGTCGCCGCTTTTGTAGTACTGCACCAGGCGTTCGAGCGCGGTGCGCTGCGCCGGGTTCTCCGCCACGGTGATTGCCTGTTCCAGCCAATACACCATGCGCTCGATGGCGGCGCCGTACATGCCGTCCACCTTCCACACCTTTTCCACCAGCGCGCCGTTTTCCTTCACCAGCTTGGAATTGAGGCCCCAGGACACCGGCTGCGGATCGTTGGGGTCGATACGCTCCTGGTAGAAAGCACGCACCTCTTCCTCGGTAACGCCGTCGTAGAAGTTCACCGCCGAGGCTCGCACTTTGTCCAGGTCAGCCGCGGTGTTGACCTTCTTCGGCGCCACGCTGGGGTCGAACAGCACCGGTTCGAGCAGGCTCAGCAATCCGTCCACGTCTTGGCCCGGGTCCAGCGGCCAGACGGTTTGCGCATCCACGCTGGTGGCGTCCACCAGTTGGCGCAGATAGGCGGCATCGAAGCCCGGCTGGAACTTGTCGCTGGAATAATGGTGATGGATGCCGTTGGCGAAGAACACGCGCTTGGCGTAGGTGAGGAAGCTTTGGAACTGCGCCGTGGTGCGGTCGCCGGGATAGTACTGCAGGATCTGCTCCAGCAGCTTGCGGATGCGCAGGTTGTGCTTGTAGTTCTGGTCCCACATGATGTCGCGCCCGCTCATGCCGGCCTGCGACAGGTAGTACAGCAGCTGTTTCTGCTGCAGGCTCAGGGTTTCGAAACCGGGGATACGGTAGCGCAGGATGCGGATGTCGGCAAAGCGGTCCGCTTCGTACTCGAAAAGCGCGTCCTGTTCCGGTTGCGCAGGCGCAGCGGCGGCATCGTTTGGTGTGACAGGCACGGCGGGCGTTGCCGGCGGCGCTTCATCGCGGGCGGCATCGCCACAGGCGGACAGGCACAGGGCACCGAAAATGGCGGCGGCAAGCAGGGATTGGCGAAGGTTCATGGCGGCTCCATGGGCAACAGCAGGCGTCGGAAGGCGTGCAGGAAGTCTAGAGCCCGCGGCTGCGCCAGTGCAACGTTTGATCCGCCGTTATAGCCACCATAGCTTCATACTGATCGAAACCAGCGCCAGGCCGGCCACCAGCACCGCCACCGCAAGCAGGTGATACAGCCACAGATGCAGCCGCTGCCAAACGCGCTCCCACCAGGGCAACTTGGGCAGAATGGGCGGTGGAATACGCTGGAACAGCTGGATGAAGGCATAGAGCATCAGCATCCATAGGCTGAACAGCAGGCTCAGGCGCAGCAGGGTGGATTGGGTGTGCGTCAGGTCGCCAAGCGCGAACAGGCCGAGCGCGATGCTGAGCGCCGCCACCGCCAAGCACCCGCGGCGCAACGGGCGCAGACGCAGGGCAAGCCGATGCAGACGAAACAGCATGAGGTGCCGCGTCAAGCCACTGCGGTAGACGGGCGCCGCTTACTTGTCTTCCGGGATGCGCACGATCAACAGGTCGCAGGAAATAGTGTGCGACACGTTGGAACTGGTAGAACCGAGCATCAGCTCGAACCAGTTTTTCTTGTGTCCGCCCATGATCACCAGATCACTTTCCAGTGTCTTGGCCAGCTCGCGAATCTCGCGTGCCGGAATACCGCTGAGGTTATGCTGGCGCTCCGGCGGAATGCTGGCGGTGCTGCCCAGCCGCTGCAGGGCTTCGCGTGCGTGCTTGCAGGCTTCGTCATGCAAGCCTTCCACGTCGACACTGCTTACCTCCACCGCCATGCCCATGGCCAGCGGCTCGGTCACATGCACCAGGCTCAGGTCGGCGCCGTAAGTAATGGCCATCTGGCGCGCCCGTTCGAGCACCAGGGTGGAGTCCTGCGTCAGATCGACTGCCACGAGAATCTGTTTGTAGTTACTCATCGTCGTTCCTCCTGTAAATCGGCATGGGTGCATGGTTTGTGGCGTACCGAGTGTCGCCCCGTACAGGCAGCGCGAGCCTGGCCACACCCGCCCGTGTGAGCATACCGCCGTCGGCGGTTGATCGCTATGGGCGGCTTGTTTGGGGGGAAGCTATTCAAGAACAGCGGTGGCGATGGGTTAAATGTTCCACCAATGCATGCAATCCGGTCGCATTCGAGCCCTTGATGAGTACCCGGTCGCCCGGCAGTAGCCAACGATCCACGGCATTTTTCAACGCAGTGGTATCTGCAAACCAATCACCATGTGAGGTAAAGGCGGCGTCTTGTTGTAACTTTCGCCAGAGATACCGCATTCGTTTGCCGCATAGCAGGACTCGGTCGGGGTAAAGACCCTTTATGATAGGAGCGAGCTCTTCGTGGTGGCGAACTTCTTCATCGCCAAGCTCCAGCATGTCTCCCAGGATCAGTACGCGTTCACCGTCCCCCTTCTTTTTACCCATGGCTTGCAGAGCCATACGCATTGAAAGTGGATTGGCGTTGTATGATTCATCAACGAGGGTCAATTGAAGACCTTTGTATCGAATATGATGAATTCTGCCGCGGCCAGCTTCGGCCGTGAAGTTTTCCAGCGCAGGCAGGAAAGGTTGAATACCACCGCCGAATGGCCAGGCAGGCCAGACTGTTCAGGGCGATGTGCATTCCATTTGCCTGGAGCCGGTATGTTGCGGCTTCCCGGGCCGATAGCCGGACCCTGACCACGCCTGTGTCCGCATCGTAGTATTCCAGGCGAATATCAGCATCTTCGCTTATACCGTAAGTTACCACGTCGATACCGCGGGCATGAGCACGTTGAGATAAATACTCGAAGTGTGTGGTTTCCCGGTACAGCACCAGCTTGCCGCCCTTGGCAATGCCTTCCACGATATTGCCTTTGCGTTGTGCCACGTAGGAAAGCGTCTTGCCCGAGGGAAGGTGCGAGGGGGCGATGTTGGTGATTATCCCGATATCGGGCCGCACCCGCTTTATGTGTTGGAACCTGGGCGCATTGATGGCGCTGACGGCGGTTTCCAGGATAACGAGATCGGTATGCTCTGGCGTATTTGCCAGGTGGTGCAGAAGGCCGCAGCGAGAGTTGTAGTTCTCGGTGGCATTGGTGCGAACGCTGTGATCGATGGCCATGGCGCGCGCCAGCATGCAGCACAGCGATGATTTACCGGCGCTACCGGTAACGGCTACCACTTTACCGCGCAGCCGCTGGCGCGCGGCTACCCCAAGCTCCATCAAAGCATGTAGAGGGTCCGCCACTTGCAGTAATGGTAAATTGGGAGCGAGATTGTCGACGTTCTTCGCTACCAGCGCACCATCGATATCTGTCTGGAGCGCAGGCACGCGCCGGTGCGAATCCCAGGCAGGGCCTGACAGGTTGCTGTAGAGCTCGTGATGGGCAACCCTACGATTATCAGTGGCAACGAAAAGTCGTGGACGCGGGTAGGCATCGGATACGAGGAAGCTGGGTTTATGAGATATGGAACCGATACACCAGCCAGGAGGTGGGGGTTGCAACCATTTGCCGCCGGTGATCCGTTGCAACTGTTCGGCGGTCCAGAGAGTTCCCGGTGGGGAGCTTAGCGAATGCTGAAAAACCGATAGGTACTGAGGAGGATGATTCTTGAGAACAGAGAATGCCTCGTCGGGGTTGAGAACAAATTTTATTCCCGCAGGCAAGGTGAGCCAAGGCGTCCTTTCCCCGCTTGCCTTCAGGCGTACTCGCAGTTGCAGGAAGCTATCCTGCCAATGACGAATCGTATCCGGGCGGAGGCTGTAGGTGTCGCGATAAATCGTGCCGGTTTGCCAGCGGCTGGTAGGCCACATCCAATCGCACGGATCATGATCGGAAGATGCGCCCCATGCTTTCAGGTTGGTGCTGGCTTCTGGTACCGCCTGAAATTCGATACGCCAGTCTTTGCGGGTCGGGGCATGGAGCCGCCAGTACGATTCCACAAAAATAAGGCCTCGGGACCTCAGGACTGGCGGGGTAAGTTTCACGCCGAGCAGCTCAAGCGTGCCGATACGTACTGGTGAAGG
>DATMFX010000282.1:0-3332 GCA_035555995.1 Hyphomicrobiales bacterium
TGACGAACACCGCCTGGCTGTCGCCAATGGGCTGCAGGGCACGGTTGTCCACCAGCAGCGCCACGGGAACTTCCGCGATCACCGCATCGCCCTCGACCAGAAGGCCCGGCGTCCACACCCCGTCGGGATTGTCGATCGGCACGCGCGCCGCCACGTTGGGCGATTCGCCGTCGCCGGGGTTCAGGTACAGGATGTTGCTCGCGGCGCTCAGCGCGTCCATGCGGACAGTGATCGCCTGCCCCACCTGAATCGCACGCGCGTCGCCGGGAAAGACGTCGAAATCGGCCCACACGTGGCGGTAATCCACAATGGTGAGCAGCGTTTGTCCCTGGCCGGCAACTTCGCCGGGATTGGCATGCCGCTGGATCACGGTGCCGGCGATCGGGGCAGTGATGGGATAGGACTGCAGGCTGTCGTTGGCTTCCACGATCAGCAGCCTGTCGCCCTTGGTCACGCGCGCGCCAAGCTCCACGTCGATGCTGCGAATGAGGCCTGGAAAACGCGCGCTGACATGGCTCACGCCAAGCGGGTCCGGCGTGATCCTGCCATAGAGCAGAAGGGTCTGGTGCAACACGCCGGAGGCGGCGACGGCGGTTCCCACGCCCAGTTCCTCGGCAAGCGCGGGGGCAAGCTGCAGGTGATCGGCGTGCTCCGCGGCGGATTCCGCCGTGCCGGCGCGTGCGTGTTCGTCTGCCGCCGCTGCCAGGACCGGCAGCGCAAAGGTATGGAGCGTCGTCAACAGGCAGAGGCTCAGGAGCCTGCGGGTAGCGATGCATTTCATGGGGAAGGCTCCGGATTTTCAGGGTTCAGAGGGGAGCCGCTCAAACGCTCGATTTCGGCACGCAGCAGATGCGCATCCTCGGCAGCGGAAATGAGGGCAAGTTCGGCATCCAGGTATTCACGCTGGGCGCCCACCAGTTCGAGGTAGCCATAGCGGCCCGCGAGATAGGCCGCGCGCGTTTGCTCCTGGGCGGCGTCCAGTTGCGGCAGCACGCTGTCACGCAGCGTGTTCACTTCCAGGATCGCCTGCCCGAGCCGTAGATGCAGCGCGGAAAGCTGGTTGCGCAGCCGGTTGAGGACTATTTCGCGCTGCACGCCGATGCCGCGCAGATTGGCTTCGGCAACCGCGATGGCGCCCGCGGCGCGTTCCCGGCTTCCCAACGGCACGCTGGCGCCAAGCACGAAGCCGGTATCGCCCAACTCCCGGAGATGGCGCACGCCAGCCGTCCACTGCGCCGTTCCGCGCCGTGCACTCATCGCCTCGCGCAATTCCGCCTCGCGCAGGCGTTCCTCGCCGGCAAGCGCCAAAAGATCGGGGTTGCCGTCGAGCGCCGTCAAGAGGGCATCCAGCGCACCGGCGGTCCCCGGATCGCGCAGATTCGCGCGCACGGTATCGAACGGCGGACTCTGGCTGTTCCACATGCTGGCCAGGTCGATCCGGGCGGCGTCGAGTGAAACGCGCCCATGGGCCGCCGCCAGGTTGGCCCGCTCCAGTGCCGCCCTGGCGCGAGCCTGTTCGATCGCCGGCCGCTGGCCAGCCGTCACCAGGGGATCCAGCGCCGCCACCGTTTGCTGTGCCAGCGTCACCGCCCGCCCCTGCAGCTCCAGGCGTTCCTGCGCGGCGGCCACCGCCACAAAACGGCGCGTGACCTCCGCCAGCAAATCGAGTTCCGTTACCCGCCGCTCGGCCTGCACCAGTTGTAAACGCCGACTGTTGACGCCAGCGCGGGCAGCACGCTGGTCGCCCAGTTCGACCACGCGGGAAAACGACAGCGAGAACTCGGCGCGATCGACGCCGCCGAGCTCGCCGCTGCCCAGGACATCCTCCGCACCCGCGCTGAGTTGCAAGGGGAGAGGCAAGGCAGCGGTAAGGCCTTCGCCCTGCAGAACCTCCTGGCGGACCTGGTAAATCCCGAGTTGTGGATTGGCGTCGAGCGTGGCCGCGATCGCCTCGCGCAAGCTCAGCGCGCCGCTGGAATCGGCGGCAAACGCAGCGCCGTGCAGCGCACCACCGACGCAGCACAGCCAGCGCAGGAAAGCGGTCAACACCGCTTTCCGGACACAGTGATTCATGATGATGCTCCTGATCGAATGAGCCTGGAAAAACAGGCCGGATAACCGAGCGCCGCCCGCCATCAGCGATGGCGGACAAATCTCGGTTTCGTATCAGGCTGGGCGGGGTGGCGCGCGCAACGGTGGCCGCAGGGTGAGAGGAACAGGAACAACGCCGGCATCTTCATGGACGACGACGTTCGGCCGTCGGGCCGGTTGTATACAGAACAGGAAGAAAACCGCGAGCAGCGGCAGGGAATCGCCATCGTCGAACATCTTGCCCGGCAATGGCTGGAGCATCAGGGCGTTTTCCATGTCCTCATGCTGCTCTTCCGCGGCGTGCTCGGGATGCCCGTTGAAGTTCTCGAAATGCAGAGACACCAGGGGCTCCTGGCCATCGAGACAGATATGGCTGTGCGCATTGCCCACGCCGGCGATCATCAGCCACAGCATGGCGATGAACAGCAGACATTTTGCGTAGCGATTCGGCATCAGTGCATCCAGTAAAGACCTGGCGCGCGGTTCGGACGGGTCAGTATCGTGCCCGCCTTCCTTTATGTAAAGCCCGGCCCCGCCATTCTTGACCTCGCTCAAGACGGGTTATGATCCGCTGCAGCAAGCTTCCTCTTTTCACCAGCAGGAATTCCGGCATGAATCATCAGCACGCCCACGGCGGTCACGGTAACCACGCGGCTTCGGCGGCGCCGGAGGAATTCACGGATCCTGTCTGCGGCATGCGGGTGGCGGAGGATACGCCGCTGAGGACGGAGTACGCAGGGGAAACCTATCGTTTCTGCGGCAAATCCTGTCTGACGAAATTCCAGGCCGATCCGCAGCGTTATCTCTCTCCTGCTCCGGCAGGTATCGAGCCTGCGCCACCGGGCACGCGCTACACCTGTCCCATGCATCCGGAAATCGAGCAGGATCACATGGGGGCCTGTCCCAAGTGCGGCATGGCGCTGGAACCGCTGATGCCGTCATTGGAGGAAGCGGAAAACCCGGAGCTGACCGACTTCCGCCGCCGCTTCTGGTTCACGCTACCGCTCACATTGGTGGTGTTCGTGCTGGCCATGTTCGGCCATCAACTACAATGGTTGGATATGCGCACCCAGACCTGGGTGGAGCTGGTCCTGGCCACGCCCGTGGTGCTGTGGGCAGGCCTGCCGTTTTTTGAACGTTGCATCCAATCGCTGCGCCGCCGCAGCCCCAACATGTGGACGCTGATCGGCCTCGGCACCGGCGCGGCGTACGGTTACAGCCTCGCCGCCACCCTCTTTCCC
>DATMFX010000283.1:0-5932 GCA_035555995.1 Hyphomicrobiales bacterium
TCACCCGCGCGATGTCGGTAAGCCCCATGCGGTCCATCACCTCCACCTGCGGCGAGCCTTCCGCCATCGCCCGCGCCTTGGCCAGTTCTTCCGGGCTGCCCCACAGCAGCTTCACGCCGTAGCCGGCGCCGGTGGCCAGGCGCACCAGTTTTTTCCAGTATTGCAGCGGCCACTGCTTGGATTCCCAGGTGGTGCCGTGCAGCAGCACGATGTAGGGCGTGGCGCTTGCCTTTGGGTCGCGGAACTGGCGCAGATTCAGGCCGTAGTCGCAGGTCTTGTAGTCGAAACTGTAGTTGAAGGTGCGCGAAAACAGATCGCGCAGGCGCTCCACCGCATGCTGCTGCCAGGGCACGGTGTACTTGACGTTGTAGAACAGCGTGGCCAGCGGCTCGCGGATGGTGGTGTTGCTCAGGCCCACCGTCAACCCGCGGGAAATACGGCTGATGATGCCGCTCTTGATCAGGCCCTGCGCGTCGATCACCAGGTCGTAGTGATGTTCCTGCAGGTCGCGCTTGAACGCGGCGAACTCGCCGCTGCGCCAGGTCTTGAACAGGTCGCGCCGCCAGCGGCGGAAGGCCACGGGAATCACTTTGTCGATGGCGGGGTGCCAGCGGGGAATCTCGGTAAAGGCTTCTTCCACCACCCAGTCGAAGCGCAGGCCGCGCTTGGCGCGGTAGGCATCGGTGATGGCCGGCAGGGTATGGATCACATCCCCCAGCGACGATACCTTGACGATCAGAACACGCATGCAGTTTCTTCTCCAGCTTCAAACCTGGCCCGGCACGGGGGCGGCAGCCACCAGTGCGTCGAGCGCGGACACCACCCGCCCAGGGCCCAGCTGGCGCAGGCAATTCAGATGTTGCAAGGGGCATTCGCGCTTGAAACAGGGACTGCAGGACAACGCTAGCGAGAGCATGGCAACCCGCTCAGCCAGCGGTGGGGTGAAGCCAGGCGAGGTCGAGCCGTATACTACCACCAACGTGCGCCCCAGCGCGGCGGCCACATGCATCAAACCCGAATCGTTGCTCACCACTGCCGTGGCCTGCCCGAGCAACAGCACGGCATCGCTCAGCGACGTGGTGCCGCAAAGATCATGCAGCCGTTCGCCCAGCGCCGGTGGCACCTCGGCCACGATGCGCGCGCCCACCACCGCGTCCCTGGCCGAGCCCAATAGCCACACCTGCCAGCCGCGCTGCAGATAGTGCGCGGCCACCGCCGCATAGTGCGCCTCGGGCCATTGCTTGGCGGGACCGAATTCCGCGCCGGGGCACAAGGCAAGCACCGGCTGCGCGGTGGTCAGCCCAAGCCGCGCCAGGAGCGGCGCCAGCGCGGACGCATCCGGCACCAGGCGCGGCCACGGCAATGGCTCCGGCAACGGCGCCTCCGGGGCGAACGCCAGCGCGGCGAAGCGCTGCACCATCAGCGGATAACGCGTCTTGTCGAGCGTGCGGCAATCGTTCAGCAGTCCTCCGCGCGCCTCGCCGCGCCAGCCGGTGCGCAACTCGATGCCGGCCAACCAGGGAATCAGCGCCGACTTGAACGAATTGGGCAGCACGATGGCCTGGTCGTAGCCTACTTGCTTAAGTTCGCGCCCGAGGCGCCAGCGCTTGCCAAGCGCCAGTTCGCCATGACCGATCGGCAACGGCAGCGTGCGGCGCACCTCCACCATGGCGCCGAGCAATGCTTCGCACCAGGCGGGCGCCAGCACGTCGATGGCCACTTCGCCCTCGCGCTGCGCCAGGCAGCGGAACAGGCTTTGCGCCATCACCATATCGCCCACCCAGGACGGCCCCACGATCAGTATCTGTTTCATAGCGGCGCGTGCCCTTCCCCGCCGCGGCTCAGCTCGCCCGGCGTGATGCCGGCAAACAGGCGATCCCAGATGGCGCAGACGCGCGCGCGCTGTTCCTGGTAGGCATCCTGCTCCAGGTCGTAGTTCTTGTTTTCCAGGGCGTGGCGATGCAGCAGCGTACGGTATTCGATGTAGATGGCCTGCAGCGCATGCGCCTCTTCCGCGCCGAGCACGCCGCAGGCGGCGGTTTCGTCGAGCAGGCGCATGTTGTCGGGCCAGCGGCGCAGCTCCGGATGCTCGGGGCCGTAACGCAGGGTCAGGTACTGCACGATGAATTCGATGTCCACCAGCCCACCGGCGTCCTGTTTCAGTTTGAAATGGTGCGAGCCGGGCTTGCTGCCGAGCTGTTGGCGCATTTTATGGCGCATCGACACGATGTCGCGCGCCAGCACCTGCGTGTCGCGCGGCAAGCGCAGTATCTCGTCGCGTATCGCATCGAAGCGCTGCGCCAGGTGCGGCGAACCCGCCACCACCCGCGTGCGCACCAGCGCCTGGTGTTCCCAGGTCCAGGCATCGCGTTCCTGGTAGCGCTGGAAGGCTTCCAGGTTGCTCACCAGGGCGCCGGAAGTGCCGGAGGGCCGCAGACGCATGTCGATTTCGTACAGCTTGCCGCTGAGCGTGTGGGTACCGAGCAGCGACAATATCTTCTGCCCCAGCTGCACGTAGAAGGCGGCGCTGCCGATCGGCTTGGCGCTGCCGCCGCCGGTGGTGTCCCGCTCGGGATGCGCATCGTGCATGAACACCAGATCGAGGTCGGAGCCATAGTTCAGTTCGATGCCGCCCAGCTTGCCGTAGGCGATGATGACGAAGGCCGGTTCGCCGCTCTGGCCATCGGCATTCACCGGCAAACCATAGCGTCCCGTGAGCTGCTGCCAGGCAAGCACCAGCACTTCGCGCAGCACCGTTTCGGCCACCCAGCTCAGCGCGTCGCTCACTTTCATCAGCGGCAGCGTGCCGCTGATCTCGGCGGCTGCCACGGTAAGCGACATTTCCTGCTTGAAGAGGCCGATGGCGCTCAGCTGCTCCTCCAGCGCATCGCCGGGAATGCGCAGCAGTTGCCGTTGCAAGGCTTCGCTCAGCTCATCCTGCCGCGGCGGGCGATCCAGCGGGCGCAGCAGCTCGTCGAGCAGCACCGGATGCTGGCACAACAGCTCCAGCACCCAGGCGCTGGCCACGCACAATTTGACCAATTGGTTCAGCGCCACCGCATTTTCCATCAGCAGCACCAGGTAGGCGGTACGTTTTGCCACCGCCTGCACGAACGGAAATACCCGCTCGAAGGCGAACGCGGGATTGTCCTCGCGCTGCAAGCGCGCCAACAGCCGCGGCATGAACCGATCCATGCGCTGGCGGCTGGTGCGGTCGAGCATGAGGTACTGGCGGCTTTCGCGATAATGGCGCAGCGTGCCAAGCAATTCGTCGGGCGCTTCGAAGCCGCGCGCGCGCAACATTTCCTCCGCGCGCGCGCCTTCCAGCGAACCCAGCCACAGCTGCGCCAGTTCGCCGTCTTCCGCCTCCGGTTGGCCATTGGCGGGATCAGCGATCAGTTGCGCGAAATGGCAAGCCACCAGGTCGCGCACTTCCTCCAGCCGCTCGCGCAAGGCAAGGGAACTGGTGTAGCCCATGGCGCGGGCGCAGCGGTATTCGTCCAACGCATCGGCGGGATAAAGGTGGGTTTGCTTGTCGCGCAGGCCCTGGATGGCGTGTTCCAGCCGGCGCAGGAAGCGATAGCCGGCTTCCAGTTCCGCGGCGTCGTCGGCCGGCAGGCAGCCTTGCTGGACCAGGCCGGCCATGGCGCCAAGCAGCGTATTGCATTGCAGATGCGGATGGCGGCCGCCAAAGATCAGTTGCAGCGCCTGCACGATGAATTCGATTTCGCGGATGCCGCCGCGCCCCAGCTTGATGTTGTCGCCCATGCCCTTGCGGCGCACCTGCTGCTCGATCTGTCCCTTGAGATCGCGCAGCGCGGCGATGGCGGCGAAATCCAGGTAGCGCCGATACGTGAAAGCGCGCAGCACCTGCATCAGTTCCGCCACCGGACCCGCATCGCCCGTGACCGCGCGCGCCTTGATCATGGCAAAGCGTTCCCAATCGCGCCCCTGCGTCAGGTAATAGGCTTCCATCGCCCCTAGCGACAAGGCAAGCAGGCCCGCCGTGCCGTAGGGGCGCAGGCGCAGATCCATGCGGAACACGAAACCGTCGGGCGTGGTGGTGTCCAGCGCCTGGATCAGCAACTGCCCGAGCTTGCAGAAATACTGCTGCATGGTGCTGCTTTGCGCACGCGGCGCCTGCTGCTTGAATTCGGGCGTGACGGTGGTGTCGCCGTCTTCGGGAAACACGAACATCAGGTCAATGTCGGACGACAGGTTGAGTTCGAAAGCGCCGTACTTGCCCATCGCCAGCACGATCAGTTGCTGCTCATGCCCGGCGCGATCCAGCGGCAGGCCATGCAGGCGCTGCACCAGCGGCGTCAGCGCGGCGATGGCGTAGGCGAGGCAGCTGTCGGCCAAGAGGCTCAGTTCACGCGTGGTGTCGAGCACGTCGAGGGTCGCGTTCAGGTCGCGCCACAGAATGCGCAGGTATTCCCGTTTGCGGAACCAGCGCAGCTGTTTTTTCAGGCGTTCCAGCGGATCGGTCAGTTCCTCGCCGACGCCCGCCACGCAGCGGTCCAGCTGCGCTCCCCAATCGGTATAGGTGCGTTCCAGATCGCCGCTTTGCAGCAGATCCTCCAGCAGCGCCGGTTCCTCCATGCACAGCTGCGCCGCGTAGTCGCTGCCGCTCCAGAGGCGTTCCAGCTGCGCTTGCGCTTGCGGCGCGGCGGAGATCAGGGTGGACAGTGCAGGACGGTCTTGCAAGGTTTGCCGGAAACGTACGCGGTAGGACTCCAATAGATTGTCATAGGCCTGCATGTTCGGGTCCTGGCGTGCGGGTGATGCTGAGGCAGTGTAATTGGGCACTTTGCAAATACAAGCCGCCTGTCACGGCTCCGGTTGTTGATCGTGATTGCGTCTATTGCGGCTTGCGCGCCACCACGATGGCGCGGGTGGGACGCGGGTGGCCTTCCACCGTCAATGCCGGGTTGGCGGGATCGAGATCCTGCGGCAGCGATTCCCAGGTCATCCAGTCAGTAGGCCGTTGTTCTTCGGTGGAAGTCACGGTGACATCCACCACCCGTGGCGCCACGAAGCCTGCCCTAAGCAGCCAGCTTTCCAGTGTGGCAGGCGAAGGCAGGAACCACACGTTCGGCATGCGCGAATAACGCCCCGGCGGCACCAGCACGTGATCGCGCGGACCGTCCACCACCAGCGTTTCCAGCACCAGCTCGCCGCCGGGGCGCAGCGCCTCGCGCAGGCCAAGCAGATGTTCGAACGGCGAACGCCGATGGTAGAGCACGCCCATGGAAAACACCGTGTCGAACGCGCCGAGATTCGGCGGCAGCTGCTCGAACGTCAGCGGCAGGAGGTGCACCGGCCACTGCGGCAGATAGCGGCGCAGCGCCCAGTATTGCAGGTTGAACAGCAGCATCGGTTCCACGCCGATCACCTGGCTGGCGCCGGCGCCTGCCATGCGCCAGCAGTGGTAGCCGTTGCCGCAGCCCACGTCGAGCACCGTGCGCCCGGCAAGCGGGGTGATGTGCGGCAGGAGCCGTTCCCACTTCCAATCGCTGCGCCATTCCGTGTCGATAGGAACACCGAACAGATCATACGGCCCCTTGCGCCAGGGGTGCAGCCCCATCAAGACTTGCGCCAATTGTGCCTGTTCCGCCTCGCTTGGCGGTGTGGCGCGGCGCAGGTGAACGCCGTGCTCCAGATCGACGTTCGCCGCCTGCCAATCGGGCAAGGCATCGAGCGCGGCACGCCAGCGCGGCAGATCGCCGTGGTTGAGCGTGGGCAAGAGATCGTCGGGCACGGTGTCCGCCAGCGCCGCAAGCGGCGTGCCGAGCAGGCTCTGCCGCAACGCGGCGTAGCGCAGGTACCAGCGTGAGGGATTTTCTTGCAGGATGGAGTGCGACACGTGACCTACTTGATCGCCACCATCGACGCGAAATTGAAACACTGGAACCACACCGCGCAGCTGCTG